>JAFYMU010000135.1 GCA_017548245.1 Kiritimatiellia bacterium
ACCACCAAGTTGTGATTGCAATTCGGGCAATCAAACACAATGTCGGTCGGCATAATTTCAACATCTTGAATTTCGTTGTCGTCCATAAAAACCTCCTTAAGGTTACACGAAAAGTCTAGCACAGCCCCCCTACGAAAATCAAGCCTTTTCCGTCAAGAGCACCTTATTTAGAGAGAAGAATGAACGCGAATGGCTGAATATGTTATGCTATCGTTAAATTCAGACCGATGGAGATGCGATGATGCTGTTCGTAGAATACCCTAAGTGTACGACCTGTCAAAAGGCAAAAGCGTGGCTTGAAGCCCAAAAAATTCCCTTTACGGCGCGTCATATTAAAGACAATCCGCCCACGCGCGCAGAGTTGGAAGCGTGGTGGCAACGTTCGGCCTTACCCTTAAAACGCTTTTTCAACACGTCGGGTTTGCTCTACAAAAGCTTGGGGCTCTCAACCAAACTCGCGACATTGAGCGAATCGGAGCAACTCGATCTTTTGGCAACCGATGGGATGCTCGTCAAACGCCCCCTTCTCATCACGCCACAAGGAGTTTGCCCAGGCTTCAAGCCTGAGGTCTGGGAAGCGCTCCTCAAAGCGTAACCTATTAACCTTTCAGCGCGCTCTGCGTTTATCTGTTAGGACGCCCTTTCGTGGTCGTCATAACCCAAAAGGACGCAGAGATGAGTCGTATCGCGCCAAAAAACAACGCGGCCGCCTTCTTCAACAAGCGGCCGCGTGGGGTTTTGATATCACACACGTTGAATTTCCTACCCCCTCAACAATCCCTACCTTAAATAAGAGTAGCACACCCACCCTTTAACAACCGCCTTAACGCATAAAACCTTCACCCCAACGTAATTTACGCGATAACGGCAGGTACGGATTGTTGGTTTCCGGCAACATCATCCGCACTGGACGTGGCGAGAGGGTCACATCAAGCGTATCATGACACGTCACTTGCGTCTGCACCACGCCATCCACATAGACCGCCGCCGCAGTATCTGCTTTATCCAAGCGCAACGTCACCTTCGTATTTTCAGGCACCACTAAGGGACGTGCACTCAACGTATGCGGCGCGATGACATTAATCACAATCACCTTTGCCGAGGGGACCACTACGGGGCCACCCACGGAAAGCGAATAGGCGGTGCTCCCCGTTGGCGTTGACAGGATCACGCCATCGCAAATCCAACGCGCCACAGGGCAGTCGTCGAGTTCGAGACAGACCGCGATTGCGCGTCCACCCTCGGCGCGTGACAACACCTCATCATTGAGAGCATCGGAGAGCACATCGGTCGCCGTCTCCGTTTGGCGCAATGCCGCCCGCAACGTGGTTCGCGTTTCAAGCGTGTAAGCGCCAACCGAAAGATCTTTGAGGACGCGCGCAAATCCCTCTTCATTCACCGCAGTCAAATACCCCAAATGGCCAATATTGAGGCCAATTAAGGGCAAGTCGGTGTTCGCCAAGGTATGCGAGGCGGCCAAAAAGGAACCGTCTCCGCCCAATGAAATCACCCCTTGCACCCCGACTGCGGCAAAATCTTCAGGACGACACGGTTGCATCTCTGAGGAAATCGCCGCGGTTTCTGGGGGCGCAAAGAGCTGAATACCTGCTTCACGTGCAGCGCCCAAAAGCACCTCTAATCCTTCACGTGCGTGAGGACGTGTGAAATTAACGAGCAATCCAAGACGTGAAACAGGCGTTTGCATAGGACTTACAGGCGGACCTTAACGATGACCTTGCGCACCTTATCAGCCGAGGGAACGCGCTGACCGGGAGCGTGTGCATCCTGCGGGAAGAGCACGAAGAAGGTGTTCTTCGAGAAGGGCACAGCCGTACCTTCGCCCTGCACGAAGCCGATATCGGATTCTGCGTTGTAGGGCTTGAGTTCTGCCAAATCATCCGTGAGCGGACGATAACCGATGGCTTCGCAACCTTCGTAGAGGAACTGGATATCAGCATACGCGCGGTGATATTCCAACGGGCAATCCTTCGGATCGCGCGTATTGTATTCCTGCACGTTGGCGAAGAGCAATTCGGTGCCATCTTCGGCCTGTTCAATCACATGGTGACCCGCAGGGAGATTGGCATTGGCGGGGTCCTTCAACCACGCGAACGCCTTGTCAAAGCGCGGACCAAGATTGAGCTTTTCTGCATTGTCGAGGGTATCGATAATCATGAGTGTATTCCTTTCTTCAAAGAGTCATTATTCAAAAGATTCGCGGATCAATGAACCATCTGCTTCAGCGGCCTTAATCTTCTCCACGCGCTGTTGCACTTCAGAGAGCTTCGCGTTGCAGAAGGCGACGAGTTTGCGACCTTCTTCAAAGGCGGCAATCATCTTATCCAACGGCAATTCGCCGCTTTCCATCGCCTTAATGAGTTCGTCCAACCGCTTCGAGGCGGCTTCAAAGGTCTTGGGTTCGGCTGCCATCACTTACTCCTGCGTTCCATCGCCATAACGTTCGGCGCATTCCTTACGCAAGCGATCGGCTTCACGCGTGCGACCTTCTGCATCCAAGAGTTCAATCGCCTCACGGAAGGCCACCGATACGCGTTCCTTATCATCAAAGAAGATAATCAAGCTCATGTTCGCGCGCAACGCCTCTGCATTGAGAGCCAACGCACGGCAAGCCGCGGCCAAACCCGAATAGGCGCGAGCACGATAGTGACGCCCTTCTGCCGAGTCCATGCTCGCGCGGTCAATCGCAATCAAAAAGGCTTCGCGGGCCTTGTCATGCGAGGCTTCTGCCAAACGCAATTCGCCCAAGCCCACCGCCGCTTCTGCGTCATAAGCCGTCTTTTCGTTGGTCAACTTCAATGCCGCTTCATAGGCCGCCAATGCTGTTGCGGTCTGGCCACGCCCCTGTGCTGCACGACCAATCAAGGTCTGCGCCAACACCTTGTCTGCTGCCGTTGCCGTGCTCTTATTGGCCAATGCACGTGCCGCCGCTTCTGCGTCAGCCCATTCGGCACGACCCAAACGGAACTCTGCCAACCAACGCAAGTAGGTCGGTGCCAACGCTTCAGCATCCTTCATGCCCAAGAGCGGTTGCAACAAGGCGGCCGCTTCATCATCCTGACCCAACGAGTGGTGAGCCTGAGCCTGACGCATCGCCGCATCAATCCGACGCGCGTGACCCAACGGGGTCTGTTCGCCACTGCCATCGACCGCCAAGGCACGCGACAACAAATTCACCGCCGCCTGGAAGTCCTGCGCATTGAAGAAGATCAAACCACGCAAGTAGGAGACTTCTGCAACCGCCTTACCCGTGGGGAAGCGCGTCAAGTATTCGTCCAACGCCGCACCTGCGCCCTGCACATCTTGTTCGCTCAACGAGTCACGCGCACGCAACAACAAGGCTTCCGGAATCACCGCCGGGTCACCCGACTGCAAGGCCAATGCCAACGCTTGTTCGGCGCGGTCCTTCATCTCAGCCTGACGGAAGGCACATGCCGCCGCGAAGGCAGCACGCCCAGCGCAGGGTTCGGTCGGCCACGTTTCAGCCGTGCGCAACCAGGTTTCACCTGCGGCCGAATAGTTCTTTTCCTTGTGCTCCAACGCACCCAAACGGTAAGAGGCCTCAGCGGCCTGATCGGCGGGCGCGTGTTCAATCAACCACGTTGCCGCGGCACGGGTGTGTTCGGCATCCGAGGTCTGCAAAGCCGCATCCAAACGGTACCACATCAATGCGGGCAAGGCGCGTTCGGGCAACATCGTCGCCACACGTGCGTAAGCCTTCAAGAAGGCCGCAGGGTCACCTGCACGCGCACGCAACGACAACATCGTCTCCGCTGCCGAAGGAGCCTGAGCATCGGTCGGGAATTCCGTCAATAAGCGTTCGTACGCCGTAATCGCGCCCAACGAATCGCCGAGGGCCGTCGCAACCGAACCTTCCAAAATCAAACGTGCAGCCGTCGGATTCGCATTCACTGTCTTGTCAGCAGCCAACCACACACGCGCTTCATCCGGACGATTGGCGCGCAACGAAGCCCATGCCGCAGGCAGCAACAACTGGTGCTTGGCCAAGAGCTTTTCACCAGTTTCCTGCGCAAAGGTGGCCGCCACCGAATAGTGTTCGGCACGATAGGCGCACGAGAAGGCGGTCAACGCGATCTCTTGTTTGCGAGCGGGGTCTTCTTCCAAGGTCATAATCTCGCGATAGAGGGCTTCGGCCTCTTCGCTACGACCCGCCTTTGCAACCAACCCTGCGCGAGCCAAACGGGCATGGGCGGCATATTCGCCCGGACGATTGGCGATAAACTTGTAGAGCGCCTCGGCATCCATCGGGCGGTCAACCAATTCGTAGCAGAGGGCCAAACGGTAACGGGCCGCATCAATCAACGCCGTAGAAGCCTTTGCCACCGACAACGTTTCCAACAAAGGCAACGCCTCTGCCGCCAAGCCTGCATCCAACAACGACATCGACAACCGCAATTTTGCCGCTGCCGCCAAGTCACCTTCGGCCTGATCCACCACCTCGCGGTACAATCGACGGGCGGCCTCGTGCTGCCCAATCTGTTCGTAACACGAAGCCAAATTGAAACGGGCTTCCGTCAATGCTTCACGCGCCGTATCCCCAGGCGAAGCCAAGAAGGCTTCATATTCTGCGGCGGCCTGTTCGGACAAGCCACGACGGAACAAACCATCTGCAAAGGTCAATCGTTCATCTGCGGCGAACAAAACCGTTGCGCTTAAACCAATACAAAATAAACAAATCTGACGCATAGTAATCCAAATTAGCCGTTAGCCAATGATGACACGGCGACCTTCAATTCGCAAGCGACCTGCGGCCAAGTGGCGCAAGGCTTCAGGGAACGCAATATGTTCTTGCACTTGAATGCGTGCATGAAGCGTTTCAGGCGTATCGCCCTCCTCCACAGGAACGCATTTCTGCACAATAATCGGGCCACTATCGGTTCCTGCATCCACAAAATGGACCGTGCAACCCGCCACCTTCGCGCCATAATTCAACGCCTGTTCCCAAGAGTGCAAACCAGGGAATGCGGGCAACAACGCCGGATGAATGTTCAACACGCGATTCGGGAAGGCATCCAAGAGGCCTTGTTTGACGATACGCATAAAGCCCGCAAGCACCACCGTGTCAGCACCCGCTTCTTTCATAATGCGGATGTAGTTCTCCTGCGCTTCGCCATCCAACTTGGTCTTAAACGGGGCGCAAGAGACATACTGACCGGCCAAACCGTGCTTTGCGGCACGTTCCAAAATCTTTGCATCGGGCACATCCGAGAGCACGCAAACGATTTCAGCGTCCAACGTTCCTGCTTCGATTGCGTCCACGATGGACTGCATATTGCTGCCCGAACCCGAGCCGAGCACTGCCAATTTCAACTTCACTTGGTTTCCTCCGTCGTTTCAGGCTGAGCCGTCCACTCTGCGGGCAATGCATCAATCACCGACTGCACCACCTGTTCCAAGGTCAAATAGGTCGAGTCAATCGCCACCACGCCATCTGCCTTACGCAAGGGGGCGCAGGCACGCGAGGAGTCAATCTTATCACGTGCCAAGAGCGACGCCTTCACCGCTTCCACATCCTGATTAGCGATTCCCTTCTGCACTTCTTCCAACTGACGACGTGCTGCACGCACTTCCGGATCAGCTTCCAAGTAGAAGCGTGCTGGCGAATCCGGGAAGACTGCCGTGGTGATATCGCGGCCTTCAATAATTAAGTTGCCGAAACGCGTCAAGCTGCGCAAGCCCGAGGTAATCTTGGCGCGCACTTCAGGCACCGTAGCCACTGGCGAAGCGTGGGCATTGATACGCGGTTCGCGCAATTCCTTGTCAGGACGGATACCGCCGACTTCGTAGACCACGCGGCCATCTTCGGCCTTGCAGTCAATCGCCAAATCCTTTGCCAACGCCGCCACCGCTGCCGGATCAGAGGTATCCACCCCCTGCTCCAAGCACTGCCACGTCACAATACGATAGAGCGCACCCGAGTCCACGTGGAGGTAACCCAAACGCTTCCCCACTTCCTTCGAAACGGACGACTTACCGGCGCCACTCGGGCCATCAATGGCAATTACACGTGCTAAAGGATTTTCGTTTGTCATCGCTGTCTGCTCCTCATCTGCTTTCGGACGCTTGATTTCAGGCTTGATACCTGTCTTAATCAGGCTTTCAATATCACGTCCGTCTGCCGTTTCAACTTCCAATAAATAGTCCACCAGGAGTTCGAGCTTATCCTTATTGGCATGGATGAGCTCTTCACCACGCTGATAGGCTTCACGCACCAAACGCGAGACTTCCTCGTCAATCGTTCGGGCGGTCGCCTCAGAATGATCCTGCTTACGGCCGATTTCACGACCCAAATAAATCTGCTCTTCGTTGTCACCAAAGGCTTGGAAACCAAAGACATCGCTCATGCCATAGGCGCATACCATGCGACGGGCCAAATGGGTGGCCATCTTGATATCCTGCGAAGCCCCAGTCGAACGTTCGCCCGTGTAGCACATCTCGGCGATACGACCTGCCGCCATCACGACAAGCATATCCTTCATTTCATTTTCGGTGTGATTGAGCACATCCCGTTCGGGCAAGGTCATCGTTGCACCCAACGCACGGCCGCGGGGGATAATCGTCACCTTGTGAAGGGGTTCGGTATGGTCCAACAAGACCTGCGCCAACGCATGACCACCTTCGTGCCACGCCGTAATGCGACGATCCTTGTCCGCCATGGCGTACGAACGCCGTTCGCGGCCCCACAGCACCTTATCACGCGCCTCTTCCATATCCACATGCGCCACCGTTTTACGGTTCGCACGCACGGCCAAAAGCGCCGCTTCATTTAAGAGGTTCGCCAAATCTGCGCCCGAGAAGCCAGGCGTACCACGCGCCACGCGTTCCAAATCCACATCGTCGCCCAACTTCACCTTGTTGGCATGCACCTTCAAGATGGCCAAGCGGCCCTCGGTCGTCGGCAAATCAACGACAATCTGGCGGTCAAAACGGCCCGGACGCGTCAATGCCGGGTCCAACACGTCCACACGGTTGGTCGCCGCCATCACAATCACGCCGCTATTGCCTTCAAAGCCATCCATTTCGACCAACATGGCATTCAACGTCTGCTCACGTTCGTCATGGCCACCACCGATGCCGGTAAAACGCGTACGGCCAATCGCATCAATTTCGTCAATGAAGAGGATGCACGGCGCATTCTTCTTGGCCTGGGCGAACATATCACGCACGCGGCTCGCCCCCACGCCAACAAACATTTCCACGAAGTCCGAACCGCTGATGGTAAAAAACGGTACATTCGCTTCACCCGCGATTGCCTTTGCCAACAAGGTCTTACCCGTTCCAGGAGGCCCCATCAAGAGCACCCCCTTCGGCACCTTGCCACCAATCTCTTCAAAACGCTTCGGCGACTTCAAGAAGTCCACGATTTCCTGAACCTCTTCCTTCGCCTCATCCACGCCCGCGACATCCGTAAAGCGAATCTTCGCATCTTCCTTGTTCATCATGCGAGCACGCGACTTACCAAAGGCAAACGGACCTTCGCCCTCACCCTTCATGCGACGCATAAAGAAGACGTAAAAGAGCGCAAAGAAGATCAAAATCGGCAACACGGAGATAAACACCGTGCCGAACCAATTCGACTTGTTCTGTTGGATCGTGCGAACGCCATAAGCGGCCAACCGATTTTCCACGTTGGTCACATCCAAAACGTTCAACTTAAAGGGTTTGCCCTTTGCTTGAGAGACTGTGCCATCGGCCGCAGGGGTCGGTTGCCAAACGCCCTGGAGCGAGGTTTCATCCTGCCCCTCGCGCACCAACATGACCTCAGCCAACGCCGCATTACCCTTGACTTCGCCCGCGTCATTCTTCACCACACCCTGTTCGACACGCTGCCAGAATTCCAACTGTGACAACGCCGCCTCTTCGTGGGTCAGCGAAATCCCCTCCGCGCCGCTCTTGAAGAGCGCCACCAACGAGAAAATGAAGACAACGAGCAAGACCCACACCATCAGCGGCGCACGCCACTGCGGTTTCTTATTGGGGTTCTTCGGATCTTGCGACGGTTTCTCTGCAGACGGTTGTTCGTTTTTCGACATCTCAACTCCTTTGAACTTCGCGTCCCTTTTCTTGCGAGACGAGAATTTCAAACATTTGATCATTTTGTTTTTTGCAGGCACCTAAAATCAATCCCACACCGTAGGATAGCAACCCTGCCATTGCTAAAAAGCCCGAGAAGTTCAACGTCGGCTGACGCGGCACTTCACCAATCTTAAAGTACTCAATCAAAACGGGGATAAAGAGTGCTGCGGCACAGAGCAACAATACCGTTCCCACCGCGCCAAAGAAGAGTTCCGGACGGTAAAAACGGAAGAGGTTGAAGATGGTCTTCAACACGCGAATCCCGTCACGCACCGTGTTCAACTTCGAAACACTGCCCTCCGGACGATCACGATACTGCACCGGCACCTCAACCAAACTCATACGCTTATCAATCGTATGCAAGGTCATTTCGGTTTCAATCTCAAAACCTTCTGCCAACACCGGGCAGCTCTTCACAAAGAGACGGCTAAAGGCGCGATAACCCGTCATCACGTCATTCACGCGCTGGCCCCAGAGCAAACGGATCAGCGTGCAGACGAGCGTGTTACCAAAATTGTGCCCCGGGCGCTTATTTTCCTGCATGTAGGTCGAAGACAGACGGTCACCATTGACCATATCCGCCTCACCCGCCAACACCGGTTGAATCAACTTATGCACCTCATCAGCAGGATACGTATCATCCGAGTCCACCATCACGTAAACATCGGCATCCACCTCTTGGAACATGCGACGCACCACATGGCCCTTACCCTGCTGCGGCACACGACGCACCTGCGCACCAGCCGATGCCGCCAAATCGGCAGAACCATCCGAACTGTTATTGTCATACACCCAAATCTCAGCCTCCGGCAATTCCTTGCGGAAATCCCGAACAACCTTTTCAATCGTAAGTGCTTCATTGTAACAAGGCAATAAGATGGCAACTTTCGGCATAGTCATACTCCTTAACGAATTAGTCGGCATTATACCATAAACCACGCCCCAAAATGCACCCTTATTTATACTAAATAAAATACGCGCAACCCCACGCCATCGATACACCCCACCACAAAATGCCCAAAATCCCCATTTTTCCCTTTTTCAAAAGCGCCTGTTTTGCCCTCGCAAAAGCGCCTCGATTGATGATCAAAAGCGCCTCGATTGCAAGTCAATCGAGCCTCGATTCAACCCCCAAAACAAGCGCTTTTCAATCGCAGTGGAATAGCCCTTTCAAAAGCACTGCTTTTGACCAACGAAAGCACTGCTTTTGACGAGAAAAAGCAGTGCTTTTCAACCCCCAATTCCACTGCTTTTGAAAGCGCCCTTTTGAGGCAATAAAACCCACGCGCTGCGACTTCCGAACGTTAGAGCGTAGCACGCTTGAGCGCTTTTTACGGAACTGGCGCGAAGCAGGTTTTGCCATTAACGCGTTGCGTCACCCAACCCTTCCGTTTTTTTCCCCAAACGCAATCGGCGCATTCGTGTAGCGCACAGAGGCGCATCATCGCGCTATACACACCCTCCTTTTAGGATAGCAGATTTCTTTCAATTCCGCAAATTTCACTTCCCGTCTGCGCTGCCAATTCAAGCGAGCAAAGGGCGATTTTCATCAAAAAGTAACCTCTTTTGCGGGAAAACTCAACCCACTTTGCACTTCAATATAACCACTGTTGATCCTCAATGTAAGTTGAGTTGTTCCACAACATAACTTATGTTGCCCCAAAAGTGAGCTTTACAGCGCCTCACACGTGACGCTTTTTCACCAAGGAAGCGACTGTAGACGACTTGGCAACGGGCATTTTTTGAGATAAGTCATTGCTTTACAGCACGTTATTTGAAATAACAAAAGATGAGCAAAACAGCCCTAAAAGGGCCCTAAAGCGTGCTCAAAAGGGGGTTATAAGAAAAATTTTCATTTGGGCGATTTTCCCCTGAAAAAGTGCGCGAACCTCCCCTTTCTGCGTCAACCTCA
>JAFYMU010000136.1 GCA_017548245.1 Kiritimatiellia bacterium
GCAACAGGCGGGCGATGGGCCGCTGACGCGCTCAACCTTGGTGGCGGCAGCCGAACCCTTCCGTTCCTTCCTCTTACAACACACGGCGGAACGTGACCGCGCCTTCTTCGTTCGCACGGCCGAACGTCTCTGGGCGGTGGGGGAGAAACCGGGTCTGGTGGACCCCAAGAGTTTTGTGATTTTATTGCCCGCCTTTACGGTGTCCGAACTCACCCGTGCCTTTCAAATCGGCTTTTTGGTCTATCTGCCCTTTATTGTGATTGATCTCATTGTCTCCAACATCCTCCTCGCGATGGGCATGATGATGGTCTCGCCTGTGACGATTTCCTTGCCCTTCAAGCTCTTACTCTTCGTGATGGTGAGCGGCTGGACGCGGTTGATTCAAGGCTTGGTGCAGAGTTATCTGCAGTAACAGGGAGTCGCCATGCAAGATCAATTGGTGGAGTATGCGCAAACAGCTCTGTGGTTGACCCTGCGGTTATCGTTGTTACCAATTGTGGTGGCCACGGTGATTGGGTTGGTGGTGAGTCTCTTGCAGGCACTCACGCAAATCCAAGAGCAGACCTTGGGGTTTACGGTAAAGCTCATCGCCATTGCCGTGACCTTACTCTTGATGGCGCGTTGGATGGGTGGGGAGTTGCTTCTCTTTACCCAAGATCTCTTCGTACGTTTTCCGTTGTTGACCCATGGATAAGGTGATGATTGGCACGTTGCTCGGCGATTGGCTCACCGTGCTCATCCTGAGTGTGACGCGGTTGGCGTGTGCGTTACGCTTTTGTCCGCCCTTTTCAGAGAGTATTCTGACGGGGCCAGCGCGCCATGTGGCGGTGCTCCTCTTGGCATTGCCAATTCTTCCCACAGTTCTCACGCATCAACCGCACCTGCAATCGCCCGTGGTGGTCTTGGCCTTTGTGGCGAAGGAGGTGGTCATTGGCTGCTGTATTGGGTTTTTGGCGGCGATTCCCTTTCGGGTGATTGAGATTGTGGGCAATCTGATGGATAACCAACGTGGTGCGACGATGGGCGAAGTCCTTTCGCCGATGAGCGGTTCGCAAGAGGCACCCTTGGCGAGTTTTTTGATGGAGGTCGCCATGGCCTTCTTCTACATCAGTGGCGCGGTCTTGCTCTTCCTCAAGACCTTTTACTGGAGCATCACCCTCTTTCCCGTGACCCAAGGGGTGGCGATGACGGCGTTGTTACCGGGCGAACTCTTGGGTTCGGTCGATGGCTTGATGCGTTTGGCGGTCGTCTTGGCGGCGCCGGTGGTGCTGATCATGGTTTTGGCAACGTTGGGCTTGGGGCTAGTGAACCGTTCTGCGCCGCAACTCAACGTCTTTTTTCTCTCGATGCCGGTGAAGAGTGCGTTGGGGATTTGGGTCTTGCTCTTGGGGTTACGGTTTCTGTTGGAACAGATGGCGGCGACACCTATGGAGGCGTGGCTGCAACCCCTCGTGCAGTGGTTCCGTTTGGTGGAGTAGGCGATGGCAGAGACAACGGGCGAAAAGACCGAGCTCCCAACGGAAAAGCGCTTACGCGAGGCGCGCGAACGGGGTCAGGTGGCCCTTTCAAGGGATATGGTCTCCACCGCAATCTTGGCCGTGATGATGGCCGTGAGTGGCGGTGTCTGCATTCGGTTGGCGGTGGATTTTCGCGATCTGCTAGAGGCGATTGGCCAACTGTATCGGGCGGATTTTCAAGTGGCCTTTCGGCAGATTGGGGTGAAAGGCATCTTGATCTTGGCCAAACATACGGTGCTCTTCTGCGGCTGTGCGGTTGGGGTCGCGATTCTCTTTCACCTCTGCCAAACCGGATTCTTGCTCACCTTCGAACCCCTCAAGCCGACCTTCTCCAAGATTAACCCCGCGGAAGGCATGCGCCGAATCTGTTCGCGCCGCAACGCCTTTGAGTTTTTGAAGAACACCCTCAAAGTGCTCTTTCTGTCCTATCTCATCTACCGTTTGATTGCGGCCACATTGCCCACCTTGCTCACGCTCGGGTACGGTTCGATTCACGATCTTCTGCCGGTGATTGGAACCCTAATGCGGCGTTTGGCGCTGTACAGTTGCTTTGGTTATGCGGTGCTTGCCGCTGCGGACTGGGCCTTCCAACGGCATTACCACGTGCGCCAGTTGATGATGACCAAGTCGGAGGTCAAACGCGAGAACAAGGAGATGGAAGTCTCGCAGGAGATTCGTCGGGCCCAACGGGAATTTGCGCGTGAACTCGCCCAGCAACCGCAGTTACGCGAGGGCACAAAGCGGGCCTCGGTGGTCGTGACCAATCCCACGCATATCGCGATCGGGATTCGCTATGTTCCCGAGGAGACACCCTTGCCGCAGATCACCGTTTCAGGAGCCGATCGGATTGCCGCCATGATTCGTCAGATTGCCGTGGAGGAGGGGATTCCCATGGTGGAACAAGTCCCCTTGGCCCGCGCTCTCTATGCCGGCGCCGCCGTGGAGGATTATGTGCCCGAGGCGTTGCTCGAACCTGTTGCAGAGGTGCTCAAGTGGGTGAAGGAACTCAACCAAGCACAAGCCGAAATGGATGAACTGGATCAAATCAAGCTGGAATAAAACAAAAGACGACTCCGAAAAGAACGGAATCGTCTCAAAATGGTGGGCTGTGCTGGACTCGAACCAGCGACCCCTACCGTGTGAAGGTAGTGCTCTAACCAACTGAGCTAACAGCCCTGGAGCGGGCGAAGGGAATCGAACCCTCGTAAGAAGCATGGGAAGCTCCTATTCTGCCATTGAATTACGCCCGCAGAAGTGCCGCAAAAGATAACACAAACCGCCCCACAAATGCAAACAAAAAAGAAAAAATCCTCTATTTTTTAGAAATCACGCCCTGTTGATGTGGACCTCACGCCGCCACCCTTGCAGGGACTCGCGCCGCCCCTGCACCCCGCGAAAGCGCAGGGCGCTTTACCCCACACTTTTGGGAAGGAGAAAGCAAATCGCCTGACGGCGAAAACCGAGCATGTGGGGATGCTTCGCATTTTCCGCC
>JAFYMU010000001.1 GCA_017548245.1 Kiritimatiellia bacterium
GCGCTCGCCCACATCCCGACGCTACTGGGCATCGCTGGCTGCAAGTGTGTGCGACCCACCAACGGAATTGCGGCGTGTTCCTTTGCCAAAGCCAAGAGCGCCTTCGCCAAGTCGGCGATTTCCAACGTCAACGCATTCAGTTCATTGCGCACGTGCAAACGGATATCCACGGCCACCTGGTCATTACGACTACGGCAGGTGTGCACCTTCTTACCAAGGTCGCCGAGGCGTTCGGTCAAACGACGTTCCACCGCCAAATGCACATCCTGGTCGGCGGCCGTAATGGTGAATTCGCCACGGCGGGCTTCTTCGATGATGGCCTTCAAGCCCTTCAACACGGCGACACGCTGTTCTTCCGTGAAGAGAATCGGGCTGTAATCCATGCGCGAGAGCATCGTCACGTGGGCCGCGGTGCCGATGCAATCCACTTCAGCCAACGCCAAATCGAGCACGGGGTCTTTGCCTTCCGTGAAGGTCAACACATCGGGATTAATTTTGCCAACGGTTGTGGCGGTGTCATTTGCTTTCATAGGTCAGAATCACTTTCAGTCAAAACGAATGGGAAAAGAACTTATTTACCCTCTTCAATCGAAATCATCTTGCATTGCTGCAACTGTTGTTCAAGGGCTTTGGCCTCTGTATCGGCCACGCGACGCAAGGTCCAATAGGCCTCGGGGCCTTCGTTAACATAGGCCGAATAGGCGCTAAGATAACGTTCGGCAAGGTCGCAGAAGGTTTTGGGGCGGCCAATCATCGTGCGGCTCAACGCCGTGGCCAGGCGCAAGGCATCCGCAGTATCCACCGGATCATCCAAGGTCTCTTGCCAACGCAAGAACTGCGAATAGGTAATCACACCCGGCAAGAAAATCACCTTATCTTGTTCGGCCAACCACGTCTGCCACGCGCCTTCATCCAAGATGCCGAGCATAAAGATTGGAGTCCACGGATTAACCAAGAGGCTCAAACGGTTATTCTGCTTCTGATAGGGCGTCTCTTCCAAGATCCACATCGCCAAAAAGGCGGCGGCATCCTCAGAGGGATCGCTCTCAGCCGTCAAAAGGCTCTGCAACGAAGGTGCCTTATTCTGGCGAATCTCCGCCTGAAGACGTTCGTAAGCCTCGGCCTTCCAGACATTGCCCTTGGAGGCATTGAGGACGGCGCGCAACCACCATTTGGGCCAGGTGTAGGAGGAATAACGACCCGTTTGCGAACGTGCCCGTTCGCGCAACAGGGCTTCACCCACGGCTTCACGCAGGATTTCCAAGTCCACCGTCTCAGGATTGGGGATGCGCAAGATGAGCTGAGCAAAGCCGTCACCGGTTCGGAACGAACGCCGTTCCACCGTGGTCACTTGGTTGGTCTCGGCGCCAATTTCAATCACCAACGGCGTCGCGGAGGAACCCAACGGCAAGTAGGTCTCGCTCAAATGTTTGCGAACCGTTTCCGCAAAGCGCAAGATTGGCCAACGCAAGGTCGCGCGGTCAGCCGTTGCACAGCTCACATAGAGCGCGCCATCGGAGGACTGCAAGGGCGTTGGGCGAGCCTTTGCGCGGGCGACTTCTTCGGTCTTAGACGCCGAAGCCGCAGGCGCATTCGCGAAGAGCGAACACCCCATCAGCACACTGAACAGGAGAAACGCGCTGCGCATTATTCAGCCGTCTCGGGGGCCACATACTTACGGCAGACCACGCCGGCATCTGCCAAGAGCTTGCGAGTCTGTTCGTCAAAGGCGTAGTTGCCCGCATAGACCACTTCGCGGATGCCTGCATTGATAATCATCTTAGCGCAGGTCAAACACGGGGTCAGCGTCACATAAATCGTCGAACCGGCCAAACGGATGCCGTAGTAGGCCGCCTGGCAGATGGCATTCTGTTCGGCATGCACGCAGATGCACTCTTCCAAGGACGCACCGCTGGCCACATTGCCCGAACAACGCGGGCAGCCGCCTTCAAAACAGTTCTTGATGCCACGCGGGGTGCCGTTGTAACCCGTCGAGATGATGCGGTTTTCCGACACGATCACTGCGGCGACCTTGCGGCGCGAACAGTTCGCACGCGTAGCCACCACCTGGGCAATCGACATAAAGTAAGTATCCCAATCGGGACGCGTATCCTTGCAAGCTTCTGCCATAACTCAAATCCTTTTGACTTCAACACAGGCCTTACTGTGCCTGTTCTCCCAAAATCACATACACCTGAATCAGACGCGACAACGGCAAGAGGTAATCGCGATAGAGCGCCTTCAAATGGCGAATCACTGATTCAGAGGAACTTTTAAGATTAAAATGTTCACGTTCGGCATAGGCCTCAATGCGGGCCAACACCTTGTCTTCCACCGCCTGATTCAGCAACGCG
Organism: Kiritimatiellia bacterium; assembly: GCA_017548245.1. Taxonomy (GTDB): domain Bacteria; phylum Verrucomicrobiota; class Kiritimatiellia; order RFP12; family DVOR01; genus Spyradenecus. Next base: position 2,355 of record JAFYMU010000001.1, read on the forward strand.
GCCTCGACCTTTGCCGGATCGCCCGTCTCTGCGGCGGCACGCAATTCAGGTGCCAATTCCACACGCTTACGGGCAATCACCTTGGTGGAAAAACGGCAACGGCGCGCCAATGCCGAGATCACCTCGGTATCGGCATAGAGGGCCTCACGCGGATCCTTATCTTCCCCTCGGGCCGCCAAATAGGGCACCACCATCGTCAGATA
>JAFYMU010000137.1 GCA_017548245.1 Kiritimatiellia bacterium
CAAAGCCTTCGAGGTCGCCCTTTTCGAGGAGTGCGGCACCCTGAATCACACGTTCGTCTTCGCCGATGGGGTGTGCAGCACGGTTCGCCACGATGGTGTCCAAACCGCTCTTATGGGCTTCCCATTCAGCCATCGAGACGTCGCGCAAGGCGGCCACGGGGTGCGGGAGCACCTTGGCAAAGTAGGCGGCGGCATCTTCGCAAGCCTGACGGCGGGTGGCGTACTGGCCATCGACGAGGGCGTGCTTAGCGTGCGGGTTGCACATCAAGAAGCAAACGCTGGGGCCCATATCCACGGTTTCCACGTCGAGCGAACGGAAATCGGTCTTCACCAACATGCCTTCCACGCCGCAGAGCGAGGAGATCTGGTCCAAGAGACCGCAGGGGCAACCGGCATAATCGCGTTCGGCGGCCTGACCAATCTTAGCCAAGGTCACATTGTCAGCGGTGATGCCGTAGAGTTCGCAGACGGCCTTGGCGGTGCACATTTCCAATGCAGCCGAGGAGGAGAGGCCAAAGCCCATCGGAACGTTACCCAAGAACATGGCATCAAAGCCCGTGTCCTGTGCCTTGAGGGCATTCAAACCTGCCACGGTGCCGATGACGTAGTTCGCCCACGTATCTTCGGTCACAGCCGTTGCGCCGGTCAAGGGGAAGGTGACCTCGTGCATCAAGTCGCCCGCCACGATACGATTCACGCCCTTGTCATTACGCGAGATGGCGAAGAACGTACCATAGTTGATGGCGGCCGAGAAGACATAACCTTCGTTGTAGTCGGTGTGGTTGCCCAATACTTCAATGCGGCCAGGCGCATAAGCGACCACGGTCGGAGCCTTGCCATAGTGGGCGGTGTACTTTTCGATGAGTTCGTTGTAAACGGTTTCGTTAATCATATCCAAATTCTTTCAACTGAGACCTTGCGGAAACGGCTGAATGGCGAACGCATCCAGCCGTTTTGGGGTGTAACGATTACTGGCGAATCAAGGCGAGGACTTCGTCGCGCTTCGCTTCCATCTCTTCCACACTCTTGGTGCTTTCGAGATTCAAGCGCACGAGGGGTTCGGTGTTCGAACAACGCACGTTGAACCACCACGTCGGGTATTCCACGCTCACGCCGTCCAACTCATAGACCTTACCGTCAGCATACTTCGTCTTGATTTCGGCGAGGATTTCCTGCGGATCGCGCGACACCTTGGTGTTGATTTCGCCCGAGCAAGCATACTTGCGCAAGGGGGCGATGAGTTCCGAGAGCGGCTTATCCGAGTTCGTCACGATGTTGCAGAGTGCAATCACCGCCATCGACGAGGATTCTGCCACATAGTTGTCACGGAAGTAGTAGTGACCCGAGAGTTCGCCAGCGAAGATAGCCTTGTGTTCGCGCATCTGAGCCTTGATGAAGGCGTGACCCACGCGGCTCATCATAGCAACGCCACCGGCGGCTTCAATCACTTCCTTCACGACCTGGCTCGAACGCAAATCGTAGAAAATTACACCCTTTTCACGGCAGAGCACATCCTGAGCAATCAACGCCGTGATCAAGTCCATCGGGATGATATCACCCTTTTCATCAATGAAGCCAGCGCGGTCTGCGTCACCGTCAAAGGCGACACCGAAGTCATACTGACCCGCGCGCACTTCCTTCTGTAAGTCAACGAGCGTGGCGTGGTGGAGGGGGTTTGCTTCATGGTTCGGGAAGCTGCCATCGATGTCGCCAAAGAGACGGGTCTGGTCGATTTCGTCTTCAAAGGTCTTGGCTTCAGGGATACCCATGCCGTTGGCATAGTCAATGGCCAACTTCGGACGGCGGCCAAACTTCATGAAGGGGCGGATGTGTTCCTTGTAAGCCGGCAAAATGTCGTGCGTGCTTACGGCGCCAGTCGTGTCGGCCACCGGCTTGAAGGCCTGCGACTTCACGATGGCTTCGATATCTTCAATGCCCGTCACGCCCGAAATCGGCACGGCATCAGCGCGGCAGAGCTTAAAACCGTTCCACTCGGCAGGGTTGTGCGAAGCGGTAATCATGATGGAACCCTCTGCACCGAGCGAACCATTGGCGTAGTAGTTCATCGGTGTCGAACAGAGACCGATATCAATCACATCGGCGCCCATCTCCGTGATACCGCGCGTCAATGCCTCCTGCAACGGAATCGAGTGTGGACGGCAGTCACGACCAATAACTACCTTCTTAGCCTGTGTGAAGGTCACATATGCCTTGCCGATATCATAGGCAATCGCTTCAGTCAAATCGTCTCCGTAAATGCCACGGATGTCATAAGCTTTGAAAATACCGCTCATAATCAAATGCTCCTTTTGAGGTTGATACCATTATCATAGCATAAAACCACCCCCACTGCGAACCCTCCCCACGCGAAAAACATCTTTTTCTTTAACGCCAACCACCCTTATTCGCCTGCTGGTCCAAAAGGGTGGCTTAAAAGGGTACTTTGAATTGCAGTGGGATTGCCTCTGGAAAAGCAGTGCTTTTGACCATCAATCGCAGTGCTTTTAACGAGCAAAAGCAGTGCTTTTCAACCCCCAATTCCACTGCTTTTGAAGCCTCTTGAATCGAGGCTCAATTGGGGGTTGAATCGAGGCTCGATTGCACTTCAATCGAGGTTCAATTGATCGTCAATCGAGGCTCGATTGCGGAGGCAAAACCAGCGCTTTTGAAAGAGGGGGCTAAAAAGGGTTGTTTTAGCGTAAGAGGAGGCGGTAGCCGGGTCTGCTGTTAACTTCGAAGAGGAAGGTGGTGAAGGGTGGCAGGGTCCAGTTGAGGGTCTCTGCGGTGGTGGTGGGCCACGTTGGGGAGAAGGCTCCGGATTGGCCTGCGTTTTCGTAAGCAGTGGTGGAGTTGAAGACGACGGTGGGGTTCACACGGAGGCCTTGGCGTGCGGAGGGCATTTCGAGCCACTGGTCAATGGTGCCCGAGATGGTTTGCGCTTGGTTGGAGGGGTTGCGCAACATAATAATGCCTTTGGTGTCACCGAGGGCGGCGTAACCATAGATGTCCTTGGGTTGGGACTGGTTCTGTTTTTTAAGGTCTGCGCCATCACCCGGGTCGCCGCCAATCCAGTGGACGTCGGTCAAAACGGTTTCGTTCTGCTTCAACCACTTGATGCCGTTGGCGAGGATGTCCCACCAAGTGTCACTCATAAGGTTGGGGGAGATGTAGTATTCTTGGAGGCCGGTGCCGAGGGCAACGCCCATCCACACCTCTGCGGCAAAGTCGGCGCAGGCTGTGGGGGTGGCATATTTTTCGCCAGCATACGCATAATTGCCAGTGCCCTTGTAGTCGGTCATGGTGTTGTTGGGCGAGGAGGGGCAGACGATAATGCCGTGCATCATCATAGAGTTCAACGGGAAGAGGGGCGCTTTGGAGACGAAACGGTCGTGGATGATGTTGTCGCGGTAGGTGACCCACTTTTGGCGTTGGGTACCCACGCTGCCCAACCAGTCGCAGTCGCCATCGCCCTTCCAAATGCTATCGCACCACATGAGCCAGTAGGGGGAGGCCCAAGTGCCGACGGTACAGTTGATAAAGACATCCTGCTTGGCGGCACGCATTTCGGCACAGAGGTTACCGACGGCGCGCAAGTCTGCGGCATATTGTTCGGCGGCACCCGTAGCATCGCTGCCCGAACCCATACGGTCAAACTTGAAGAGGTTCATGTCGTAGTCCTGAATCATCTGCAAGACGCGATCACGGAAGGCGGCATAGTAGGTGGGTTTGGAGAGTTGCAAGCCCGAGGCGTTTGAATCAACGTAACCCATCTTCTTGGCGTAGGCCAAACGTGCGCTGAAGGAACCGCCATAACCGCCAAAGGGACTCATCCAACAGGAGATGGAGGCGCCTTTCACTTGGTGGGCTTCTGCGGCAAGGTTAGTAAAGCCATTGGGGAAGTTGGCGTTGAAGCCCCAGAGGGAGTTCCATTCGTCCCAGCCATCATCCCAGAGGTAGGAGTTGATAAAGACGCCACGCTTCTCCCAGAGTTCCGAACGGAAGGCGCGCATTGATTCCAATGCTTCTTGTTCGCTAAAACGCCCCGAGACGTCCTTGTCATTACGATTGATGCAGAGGTCGTACCACGAGTTGTAGTGCGGCAAGACACGATGAGGATGGGCGCGTTCGGCATTCAGATAACGATTGAAGGTGCGACGCAACTGCGAGGCTTCGTTGCACCACCCCTGAACAACAGAAAAGGAGATGGTTTCCCCTGCGCGCAAGGTATCTGCGACAGGAATGTATGCACTCATCGTTGGCGGGAGGGTGGACTCGGTAATTGCGATGTGATTGGCGCCATCTAATTTGATGTCACCATTTGAAGCCCAACCTTGATTGGCGCTTGGATCGTTATTGGCGTGCGTGCCACAGGTCACTTTGAGGAGCACCTTTGCGCCAACCGTTAAACCACGCAATGTGTAGGTGTTTTTGGAACTTGCCGAACCACTTTCGCCATCATGGGTATCGGAGGCCAACAGCGTTTGTTTGGTGAGATCAAAGGCTTCAACGCTGTAATAGAGTGCCTTTAAGTTGCCATTGGTGTACTGTAAGGTGACGTGAAGCTCGGACGCAGTCACCTCCACAGGAACCCAAAAGATGCCCGAACCGTAGTAGTTGTCATGCTTTCCGTCCCATGTGGGGCCTGTGATGCCTTTGTTAATCAAGTCATCAATGTTGTACGTGCTCTTGGAGGCCATGGGCTCAAGGGTGCCGGTCACGAGGGTGTACTTTGCCATCGGGTGTTCAATGGCGAACCATTCGCGCGTGTCGCCCTCCTTGGGCGTCATGATCACCACCGCGCCATCGGTGTTGCCCGAGAGGGTGTAGGTCTTGGTGGCGTCCAAGGCGACCGCATCTGCAAGGTAGACGCGATCAAGGGCAACCTCCTTTGACGTTGGATTGGTGAGCGAGACAAGGGTTCGCTGATAGCCACCCGAAGGCAACGTGGCCTCATAGGACTGTAACGTCCATTGAAGCGTGTCGTTGGATTGGGTGAGCGCATAGGTGGTCATGGCGCGGGCAGACCGTTCCGAAAGGCGGGCGGCTGTAGGATTGCCCGAAACCGTTTCAACGCGTGCCACCTCGCAGGCGGTCACCGCAATTGCGTCACCTTCTTTTAAGGTTGCTTTGGGCAAGATGGCGCCATAGCACGTTGTTGAAAGAAGACCGATAGTACAAATCCACCCAGTACGCATGTGAAAGGTCCTTTGTAACGATTCATGTGGAGTCAATTCGTTTATTACTGTATCACAAAGTGGGTGACTGCATTCGTCAATTACGACAGAGACGCCTGATGCACTGTTGCCTCTTGTATGCGGATGTCGCCCACGTGCGTTTGCTTGATGCGGCAGAGCAGGGGGTATATTGCGTGTTAGACGGGGCTAAAAATCCTTGACTTGAGAGGTTAGGTTATGCTAATTTATGCGCCGTTTAAACGTTAGCCTATGCTAATATGGCGTAGGTGATGAAGGTCTCGACCATGGATATTACAGAGATGAAGGTGGGTGATCGCGCTGAGATCACCGGTTATACGGAAACAGAAGCGGGTTATCGCGCCAAGTTATTGGCGTTGGGTTTGACGCGTGGTGCAACGATTGAGTTGATTGGCATTGCACCGATGGGGGATCCGTTGCGCCTGAAAGTGCGTGGGTTTGAGTTGTCGTTGCGCCGTTCGGAGGCGACGATTTTGAATTTGAAGGCGGTTAAGTGATGAAGCGTCGCACGATTACAGCTGCGTTGGTGGGCGACCCGAACACGGGTAAGTCAACCTTTTTTAATGCGTGGACGGGTTTGCGTCAGGTGACCGGTAATTGGCCGGGCGTGACGGTTGAGAAGCATTTGGGCGAGATTGCGTTGCCCAATGGCGAACAGATGACCTTGGTGGATTTGCCGGGTATCTACTCGTTGCACGCGGTCTCTGAAGACGAACGTGTGGCTTCGGATTATGCGCGGAGTGGGGAACCCGACCTTATCATTAATATTGTAGATGCCGTCAATCTCGAACGTAATCTCTATTTGACGATGGCGTTGATGGAACTCGGTAAGCCGATGGTGATGGTGCTCTCCATGATGGATATCTTGGAACGCCAGGGCTTTCGTGTGAATATGGCGGCGTTGTCGGAACGGTTGGGCATTCCCGTGGTTTCGGCATCGATTCAACGTCGTGGCAATCGCGCTGCGTTGGAACGCGCCGTGCAAGAGGCGTTGGCTACAAAGCAACGTCAAGTGCGCGTGGTCTATCCTGAATCGTTGAATCAAGCCTTCATCAAGGCCTCGCGTGAGGGCGAACCCGAATTTCGCGCCGTGCACCGTTTGGAAGGGATTATTCCTGGCGCAGAGGCCATCATTGAATCGGTGGAAGCGGTGCTGGGCACAACGCCAGACGTGTTGATTGCCGATGCACGTTACGACAAGATTGCCGAGGTGACGCGTGGCATTGTGAAACAGGTGGCGCGCGCTCGAACGGAGATTGGGCGCACGTTGGATCGCTTTGTGCTGAACCGTTGGCTCGGGATTCCCATCTTCTTGGGCGTCATGTATCTACTCTTCTGGTTCACGCAGGTCGTGGGCGGTTGCTTCATTGACTTCTTTGATGGCGTGGGCGATGCGCTCTTTGTCACGGGCTTGGGGAATGTGCTAACGCTCTGCCATGCGCCCGCGTGGTTGATTACCTTGCTCGCAGATGGGTTGGGCACGGGTGTGCAGACGGTGCTCACCTTTATTCCACCGGTGTTCTTCATCTTCTTGGGGCTCTCCTTCTTGGAAGATTCGGGCTACATGGCGCGTGCGGCCTATGTGGTTGACCGCTTTATGCGCTTCTTGGGTTTGCCAGGAAGTGCCTTTGTGCCGATGTTGGTGGGCTTTGGGTGCACGGTGCCGGCGATTATGGCAACGCGTACGCTCTCCAACCGCCGAGACCGTTTGCTCACCATCTTCATGACGCCCTTCATGAGCTGCGGGGCACGTTTGCCTGTCTATGCCCTCTTCGGCGCGGCCTTCTTTGGGTTGGCCTCGGGCACGATGGTCTTTGCTATCTACTTGAGTGGCATTGTGCTGGCGTTGTTTACGGGCGTGCTATTGAAACATACGCTCTTCGTTGGCGAACCCGCCCACTTTGTCTTGGAATTGCCGTTGTACCACATCCCGCGTGTGAGCACGGTCTTTAAGCAGGCGTGGGAACGGTTACGTCACTTTATCTTCCGTGCAGGGCAGGTGATGGCATTGATGGTGCTGCTGCTTAACCTCTGCAATAAGATCACGGTGCCGAATTTTTATGCGCCCAAGG
>JAFYMU010000138.1 GCA_017548245.1 Kiritimatiellia bacterium
ACGCCTCTCCCATTTCATATACCTCTTATTATATACACTCTTGCGGGCTGAATCAAATGGAAAAAGCGAAAAAGTTGCAAAAAGATTCATTTTTTTACTCATTTTTAATACTTTTCAACGCAAACTTTCCACTTTTCATGAAAAATGTAAGAAATGCCCTGCGTCTAGCAGCGTCCACGGAACCCACGGAAAATGCAGGTGCTGTGGGCGTGGTCCTCGTCCTCGCGGCATGTCTAAATGAGCGTGCTTGTCAGGTGCGCTTATACGCGTCGTCAATCAGGCTTGGAAGGGTGATCAATGCCCGTGGTGTTGTGTTTCAATCCAAGCCTGATTGTCCTCGCATTTGATTCAAATGCAAACTCAATTTGATTCAAACACGATAGTGTATTTGATTCAAATGCAACTTCAATTTGAATCAAACTGATGTTGTGTTTGATTCAAACGCATTAAAGATTGCCCTTGTTTATCGCTGCAATCGCAGTGGAGTCGGGGGACAATTACAGTTCGTTTGATGGTCAATTGCAGTTCGATTAGAATGGGGCCTCTTTTGGTGTAATGGCGCGTGCGGATTCAATTAAAATGTGTTCAACGCTACAAGGCGTGGTTAACCAGCCTTGAATTTATGCTAAAATAATGAGTAATTATGTATTTGAAGGCGTTGGAGATACAGGGCTTTAAGAGCTTTGCCGACCGAACCCGTCTCACGTTCGAGCCGGGGATGATTGCTATTGTGGGTCCCAATGGGTGTGGTAAGAGTAATGTGTCGGATGCGATCCGGTGGGTGTTGGGTGAACAACGGCCGAGTGCGTTGCGTTGTTCGAAGATGCAGGATTTGATTTTTAATGGCACCGATGCGCGTAAACCCCTAGGTATGGTGGAGGTGTCGCTCCATTTTGCCGATTGCGAACAGGCCTTGGGCACAGAGTATGCCGAGGTGTCAATTGCGCGCCGTGCCTACCGTTCGGGTGAAAATGCTTACTTTCTTAATAAGACGCCGTGCCGCTTGAAGGATATCCAACGCCTTTTCATGGGCACGGGTGTCGGTACAACCTCCTATTCCGTGATGGCGCAGGGCCAGATTGACGCCATTTTGTCCTCTCGCCCTGAAGATCGTCGTGCGGTCTTTGAGGAGGCCGCGGGCATTACGAAGTTTAAGGCGGACCGCAAGGAGGCGTTGCGCAAAATCTCGCAAACCGAGGAGAATTTGACGCGTGTCACCGATATTCTGCGTGAATTGAAGCGTCAGGGCACCTTGCTCCAACGTCAAGCCGAGAAGGCGGAACGCGCAAAGGTGTTGCGAACCGAGTTGCGCGGCTTAGATCTCTATCTCTCCAAAAAGCGCATTGCCGTTTTAGAAAATGCCATTGCCGAAGCAGGCTTGGCCGTTGCGGAGGCCGCTAATCGTATTCTCGCGATTCAGGATGAAGCCGAAGCAGGGGCGCGTGCGATTGCCGAGGTGAATGCACGGATTCAGGCAGGCGAGGACGCCATTGCGCGCTTGTCCGAACAGTCGGCCGCGAGCATTGCTCGTCATTCACGCGCGAAGGAAATCATTGAAACCAATTTGGCGCGTATCACCGAGTACCGCAACTGGGCCGTTGGCTTAGAACGTGAAATCGCTGAGGCGCAAGAACGTATTGAGGCGGCTCGTTTGGATCCCACGGCCGCGCCTGATCTCTCCATTTATGATGATGAATTAGAGACCTTGCAGAACCTCTTGGAGGATGCACAGGCACTCTATGACGAACGCAAAGAGGCGGTTGATGCCACCCGTGGCGAATTGCAACAGGCGCGTAATGGCTTGGCTCAATGTGACCGCCAACAGTTGCATTGGCAGCAGCTCTTGTCCAAAAATGATTCCCAACGAGAGGAGCGTCTGATTCGTCGCGAACGTCTCGCCGCGGAAACCGAAGAGGCGACGCGCCAACGTGATGCCGCTGTCGATGCGCGCTTGGATGCCGAAGAGGAGGCCGAAACCCACCGTGCCGCGGCTGAAGAGGCGCGTGAAGCATTGATTGTGTTGGACGAAGACCGTTCGTTCTTGGCCGATGATGTGGCGACGGCGCGTCAACGTCAAGAGGAACGCCATCGTCAAATTGCCGCCTTGGAGGCCCAACGCGAACTCCTCTCGCAGCCTGTGGCGGGCGAACATCCTGATGCTGGGGTGCGTCTCTTTGATCCCTCCAATCCCTTTGGTGTCCAACCCGGCGATGTGGTCGGGGTGCTCTCCGAACACATCACGGTGGCGCAGACTTACTGCGCAGCCGTGGAAGCGGTCTTGGCGCCGTGGAGTAAGGCCGTCGTGGTGCGTTCGGCCGAGGTGGCATCGCAGATTTTGCGTCGCTTGCCCGAATGCTTCCCCGAGGAATCGTTGCAACTCTTGGTGGCCGATGCCGACGTGCCCGCCTTTACGGTTCCACCGGATGCCGTGGCGCTCGCCGATGTGATTGATGCCGCGCCGTTGGTGCAGCCGGTGCTGAAGCGTTTGTTGTGTGGTTACCTCTTTTACGACACCTTGCCCGAAACGCTTCCCGAGGGCATTTGGGCCGCAGTGCAAGCCGATGGCACGATTCGTTATCGAACCGGTGATGCGCAGCGCGCCGTCCTTGCTTCGGCGAATGCGCCTTTGGCGCGGAAGCTCTTGTGCGCCGAGATTGATGAGAAGATTGCGGCATTGTGGCAAGCGGTGGACACGGAAGAGCGCGCCATTGGTGAGTTGCAGACGCGTATTGATGCGATGGGGGCGAAGTTGCGCGATACCCAACGTCAACTGGAGCGTTCGCAACGTCTTGCCGACCAGTCCGCTGGTGTCTATGCCGCCGCCGATCGCGATGCGAAGGCCGCGCAGAGCCGTTTGGCCGATTTGCAGGTGCGTCTTTCGGAGATTACCTCCATTGCCGAACATGAGGATGCCGAACGCGCTCAGGCCCGTGAAGGGCTCGCGTCGTTAGCGGACGAACGTGAACGTCACACCTTTGCCACCTCCGAAGCTTCCGAACGCCTCACGCTCTTGGAGGGCGAACTTGATGCCGCCTCGGCACGTTTGAGTGAGGCGCGATTTCGTTTGGCTGGCTTCATGCAAAAACGTGAACACGCCGCCGCACAGGCTCGCAACCATGCGTTGCGCTTGAAGGAATTGGAAGCCACGATTACGAGCCGAACCGATTCCGTGAAGGCGTGCTTTAGCAATATAGAGAAGCTCGAGTCCGATAATTTGACTATTACCGCCTCCTTGGATGGCATGCAACAAGAGACGCTCTCGATCCAACAGCAGATTGAGGCGGCGCGTGCCGACCGTTTGGAGTGGAATGCCCGTCGCGAACAGTTGGAAGCCTCTTCGGCTTCTGCCCGCAAGACCCTCTTGGAGGCGCAGGAGTGCAAGACCAAGGCCGAGGTGATGATGGCCGAGAATCGGGCACGCTATCAGGCGTTGATGGAACGCCTCGCCTCGGATTATGGCGTCACCGCCGAATCGCTCGCCGCCGAACCCTGTGCGTCGTGGGAGGTGGATGAGACGCCGACCGATCCGTGGATTGAAGCGCGTATGGCCGATATCCGTGCCGAACTTGATAAGATTGGCCCCGTAAACCTCTTGGCGATTGAAGAGTTTCAGGCGTTGGAAGAACGCCACACCTTCTATCAGACGCAAGCCGACGACTTGGAGCGTTCGCGCAACGAACTCCTGGCGTTGATTAAGACGATTAATGAGACCTCGGGACGCATGTTCCGCGAGACCTTCGAACGGGCCAACGCGAACTTTGAAAAGATGTTTACCCGTCTCTTCCATGGCGGCGAAGCGCGTTTGGTCCTCTTGGAAAATGCGGAAGATCCGTTGGAATGCGGTATTGACATCATTGCCCGTCCGCCCGGAAAGAAGCCGCAGACGATTAGTTTGCTCTCGGGTGGCGAACGCACCATGACGGCGGTGTCGTTGCTCTTTGCCATCTTCTTGATTAAACCCGCGCCCTTCTGTTTGCTTGACGAATTGGATGCGGCGCTGGATGATAGTAATATCGGACGTTTTGTGGATGCCTTGAAGGACTTCTTGGTCCATTCACAGTTCCTCATCATTACGCACAACCAACACACCATCGCAGGTTCGGATATCGTTTATGGCGTGACGATGCCTGAAAAGGGTGTCTCGCGAACGCTGTCCATGCGTTTTAGTAGAAGTACCACTGCATCCTAAGGGGGAGCCTATGCAAGCATTAATTATCGAACTCGACCCGTTGTTCCTTGGCGGCTTTGCATTGCCGTCGGAGGTGTTGGCCGACCGTCTCGAGAAGTATGGCATCGCGGATAACGATCCCTACCGTTTTGTGCGTAGCCTCTACGGCAAACCCTTTACGGCGGCCTTGGAGAAGTTGCTCCCTGAATCGGTGGATGTTGCCCATGTGGAACGTCGCCTCGCGGCCACCTATGCCGCACTGTTGCAACAACATGCCCAGCAGGCCATCGACCAGATGAAGCCCATCTTGCGTCCGCTTGCCAAACAAGGCGTGCGCTTTGCCGTGATTACGCGTTTGCGTCAGAGCATTGTTTCCGAACTCTTTGCGCCGATTACCAACGAAGCCATTGCAGTCTTTGATCCTGTTCCCTTGGCCACGGGGGTGACGCCTGAAACCTTACAGGCCGCCATTATCTCCTTGGGTTACTCGATTCGCCAGTGCATGTGCCTCGTGGCCTGTGGTGCAAGTGTGCGTTCGGCCGTGCGGATCGGTCTGCGTTCCATCGTGGTGCCCGACCCAATGGTCTCCTTTGAGAACTGTGCCGGCGCCGATCTCGTGGTCGATCACTTGGGTAAAACCTTGGCCACCAAACTCTTGGCTCGCGTCAAGAAGGCCTAACGCTTTTTCGCACACCTTAAAACAAAAAACGAGTCGCCATCGCGACTCGTTTTTTGTGCACTGAAGCGCCGCCGATTAGGGAAGGGCGGGGGCTTCAAAGGTCAACCCTTCGGCATTGGGGAAGAAGCAGGTGGTGCTCCACTTCCAACCCTTGCGAGGCAACTTGATGAGCAGTTCGTTGCGGCCCTTCTTTAAGGTGACGCGGAGGGGTTGGCGCACCATCCAGGGTTCGTCCACCAAGGGTTTTTCACGGGTGCCACCGCCCTGCAAACCGGGTTGCTTCCACTTCGGCGGCGGAATGGGCGTGCCATTGAGGTAAATTTCGGCACCCTTGGCATTCCACTTGCCCGCGACCAACGCGCTATCGCGGCTACGACCATCGCTACGCGAGTAGTTCATGCAGTCGGCGATGAGCTCCACGGTGCGTGCGCTATCGCTATGAACCACAGTACCGAACCAGACACAGCCGCTCTTGCCATTGGTCAAGTTGGACTGGCCAAAGAAGAAGTGTTGCGGATAGATGGTGCCCTGTGCGATGACGCGATTCGTCCACGGCAATTCGTTGAAGGGTTTGATTTCAGCCGTTTCGGCCATGCGCCAACGCATCTGCGTTTGCGGATAGAGGTGGTAGGGGAGATTGTTGAAGAAGCGCTTGTGGGCGAGGGCGCGACGTTCCAACTCTACCGCCAAGGCGAAGTCCGGATCGCTAGGGTCGGGCAGGTTGCCGTAGTAACGCATATCGTCCTTCTCGCGACCATTCCAGAAGTTGTCGGAGTAGAGCACCATCGCAGGGAAGACAGGGTTCATCGTGAGCAAGTCTTCGGGTTTAGCGATGGCATCATCGTGCCAAACGGCAAAGATGGCGCCGAGGTGGTTCTCTGTCGGCCCCGTGAGGCAGGGCTGCTGATAGGCGGCCGCGGCCAAGAGTTCCAAGGGGTCAACGTGGTTGATGTAGTAGGAACTCTGCGAGTCAAAGTAGGGTTCGTTCGTCGGACGGCGCACTTGGCGGCCCATCCAGTACTGACGGATCAACGGCTTCTCTAAGCCGCTCGGATTCTGACCCGGGCCCCAAGCAATAACCTTAAAACCCTTGGCTTCAATCTGCTTGACCCAACCCACAATCCATTCGCCAGGAACCTGTTCGTGCTGCTTCACCTCGTCCGAACCGATATGGATGTAGGGCGTCACGGCAGGATCGAGCAAGGTCATCAATTCATCGAACAAATCGGCGATGATTTGGCGCATCTTGGGTTCGTTCATTCGCTGCACTTTGAAGGCGCGACGCATCGTTTCGGTGTGTCCCGGCACATCGAGTTCGGGAATCACTGTGATGCCACGCTGCTTGGCGTAGGCGATGAGGTCCTTGAATTCCTGTTGGGTGTAAAAACGATCGGTGCGGTCAAGGTTTTCCGGACGGGAGAGTGCGGGATACTTTTTGGACTGCAAACGCCAACCGTGGTTATCGGTGATGTGCCACTGAAAGACGTTGAACTTGTACTTTTCGAGCCAGTCCAACTGCATTTTCAACTGGGCAATCGGCTGCCAATTGCGGCCCGTGTCATGCAACAACCCACGGTTCGGCAAGGTCGGCCAGTCGGTAATCGTGGCGCAGGGGAGGGTGCCTTTGCCCAACGCCGCGAGTTGCTTGAGTGTGATCATCGCGTAACGTTCATTACCAGCGAGGGTCACGCCCGACGGCGTAATGGTGAGTTGGTAAGCCTCTGCACCCTTGGCTTCAATCTCTGGGGTGGCAGGAACAGTTTTAATCGCTTGGGCGGCATAACGCCATGTGCCCTCCGTCGCCTCAATCGTTTTGGGGCGGGGCATGAGTTCGTCCAACGCTGATGCGCGCAAAACATTCGGCAAGAGGCAAAGTGCCGCAAGGCAAGCAAGGGGTAAACGAAGCGTCATCATCACAATTCCTTTAATATAAGGTAAACGATAACCATTCTAGCATAAAATAAGCGCGCACTCGCAACGAGCACGCGGTTATTTGTTGTTGGTTGTTAGTATTCCCAGCGGCTTCGCCGTGGGCGCATTTGGTTAGTTGCGCGGTGGGACGGTGGAATCGCGTTTTCAAGGGTGGCAGTTCATCCACTTGGTGCGATGCGTTGGCTTTTCGTGGGCGAAGCCCTCGTGTTACGAAAAGCGCAATGCATCGCCTAGTGTTTGTAGTGTTAAAACACGCTGGCACTCCTCGGCGTAGCCGCTAACCAAT
>JAFYMU010000139.1 GCA_017548245.1 Kiritimatiellia bacterium
CAGCAACCTCTCCGTGCCTCAGCTCACGGTGGGGCGTTTTTTGTTATCGGCACGTGGTGCTTTGGGACTCGACGTGGTCGCAGGTGAAAAGGGTTTACAGCGCCCCATTGAAGAACCCATCATGTATCGCCCCGGGTTGGCGTTGACGGGCTTCTATCACCACTTCGCCTTTCGCCGATTGCAGGTCTTGGGTCGCGCCGAGTGCGCCTACTTGCAGACCTTGTCGCCGGAAGAACGCAATGCGCGTTGGAAGGCGTTGTTGGATTTCAATGTGCCGGGCATCATCTTGTGTCGCCCCGATAACGAACCCTGGAGCGGCGAGATTTTGCAGATGGCCGAAGAGGTCGGCATTCCCGTGATGGTGACCCCGCGTGAATCGATGGAGGTCTTCCGCACAGGTTCGCTCCACTTGCACGAACTCACCACACCGCGCGCTTCGGTGCATGGCACGTTGGTGGATATCGGCGGTGTGGGCGTGTTGTTGGAAGGCCCTCCTGGCATTGGCAAGAGTGAGACGGCGCTGGGTTTATTGCGGCGCGGTCACGCGTTGATTGCCGACGATATGACCTTGCTCTCGTGTGACACCCATGGCAAGGTTGTGGGAACAGCACCCGAACAGCTCCGCGGCTTCATGGAAATCCGCGGCTTGGGGTTGCTCCACGTCGCCACCCTCTTTGGTATCGCTTCCGTTAAGCAGGAAGCCTCTTTGGATTTAATCGTCTCCTTGCGCCTTTGCCACACCGAGGACGACATTGACCGGATTGGATCGGATATTCAGACCTATGACATCTTGGGCATTCCGATTCAACGCCTCACTATCCCCGTGGCAGCAGGACGAGACTTTGTAAATGTGGTCGAAACGGCGGCCGCAACCTACAAGATGCGTCACTCTAATATGGATGCCGCTGCCGTCTTAGACGCGCAGATCATCGCACACAATCAAACCGTGGAGCAGACAAAATGAATGAAGCAACAATCAGCGTTACGCTGAAGAATAAGTATGGCATGCACGTGCGCCCCGCAGGTCTCTTTGCTAAGACCGCCGCACGTTATCGCGCAGATGTGACCGTTGAAAAAGACGGCGTTGTCGTTCCTGGCAAGAGCATTATGGCATTGATGACGCTTGAAGCTGTGAATGGCACCACGCTCACCATCCGTGCAACGGGTGATGAAGCTCAGAAGGCTGTGGAAGAGCTCGAAGCGCTCATCAACCGCAAGTTCGACCTTCCCGACGAATAAGTCAACGTTTGGTAAGTCCACCCATGGACACCACCACGACCGTGCGCACCTCCACCCTCTACCGAGGCCTTGCAGCCTCGGGCGGTTTGGTTTTTGCGCCGGTCGTTCGTTTTGAAGCCGAAAAGGTCGTCGAAGCGCCCCGCTACGCGGTGCAACCTGCGTTGCTCAACGCAGAGATCGCGCGCTTTTACACCGCGCTGGACCGTTCGCGTCGTCAGTTGGCTGAACTTGCCAAAACCACCGAAACCCACGCCTCTGCCTCTGAAGCCGGCATCTTCGATTCGCAATTGATGATGCTGGAGGACACCTTCTTCATTGACAAGGTCGTCAAAGCCATCCGCAACCAACGCGATAACGCAGAATGGTCGGTCCATTGCGCCTTTGAATCAATGGTCGAGATGATGCGTCACATGGGCGACGACTACATGAAGGAACGTGTCGCCGACCTTTATGATGTGCGCAATCGTTTGATTGGTAATCTGCAAGGTGGCAATGGGCAACGTGCGGTACCGCCGATTGAACGTCCGTCGGTCATTGTCGCCGACAACATCTCCCCCTCTGATGCCGTCTCCCTTCCGCGCCGCTATATCCGTGGCATGGCGACCGAACAGGGTTCGCTCACGGCGCACGTCACGATTTTGGCGCGTGCCCTTGGCGTGCCTGCGGTGGTGGGCATTGGGGAGAGTCTGGACACGATTCACGCGGGTGACGAAGTCGCCCTCGATGGGTTTAATGGCCTCCTCTGGCATTTGCCCACCGATGAGATTAAGTCGCGCTTACTCTCTGAAACCGCACCCTTGCGTGCCGCGCAGGAACATCGCCGTTCGCTCGCCGACCGCCCCGCCATCACGCCTGACGGCATCCGCGTCAGCTTGTTGGCCAATGCCGACCATAGTGTGGGCTTTGAAGGGATTGGCGAACATGGCGCAGAGGGCATCGGCCTCTATCGTACCGAGTACTTGTGGATCGGTATGCGTCGCGAACCGACCGAGGAGGAACAGTTTAAGGCGTACTCCGAAGTCTTGTGTTCGTGTCAGAATAAGCCCGTGATTATTCGCGTCTTGGATATCGGCGGCGACAAGTTGGTGGGCAATAGCCACGTGGGTGAGGCAAACCCCTTCCTTGGCAACCGTTCGGTGCGTTACCTCTTGAACAATCGCAGCGTCTTCCGTTCGCAAATCCGCGCAATTCTCCGTGCGGCGGTGATGGGCGACTGTTCGCTCATGTACCCCATGATTACCACCTTGGAAGAACTGCGCGCCTGCCGCGACTTTGTCCAAGAGTGCAAGCGCGAACTCATTGCCGAGGGCATCCCCTTCCGTCAAGACGTTCCCGAAGGGGTGATGATTGAAATCCCCGCCGCAGCACTTCAGGCCGAACAACTCGCGAAGGAGTGCGACTTCTTCTCGTTGGGCACCAACGATCTCGTGCAGTACACCTTTGCCGTTGACCGCGGCAACGAGTCGGTGACGCACCTCTATCAACCGCTTCATCCGGTCATCTTGTCGTTGATTCGCAATGTGGTGCAGGCGGCACGTCGTTACAATCGCCCGGTTTGCGTCTGCGGTGAAATGGCCTCCGATCCCTTGGCGGCACTCCTCTTGGTTGGCATGGGCATCCGTAAGTTGAGTATGTCGGCCAACCTCATTCCGCGCGTCAAAGAATTGATCTGCCGCATCGCCTATTTTGATATGCAACGCCTCTTGGACACCCTCTGGCGCAATGATACCGTCTCCGCCGCAGAAGTGGCCGCACAGTGTCGTGAGGTGGTGCGCAAATATGCACCCGATGTGCTTAATGCGTAAAGGATTGCTTATGCTAACAAAGGTTACACACTTTCTCAAAGAAGTCATTTGGCGCATGGATCTTGAGACGTTTCCTTACTGGATGCGTCTCTTAATTCGTCTGCTCCGCTTTACCGTGCTCGTGGGTAAGGCCTACTGGAATGATGGTTCCATCCTCCATGCTTCGGCGCTTACCTACATCACCATGCTCGCCATCGTGCCCGTGTTGACCCTCGGCTTGACCTCGCTCAAGGCCTTCGGCGCAGGCGAACTCGCAGAAGCGAAGATTCTGGAGCAGATTGAAGTCTTTACGGGTGAAATGGCAGGCCCTGAAAAGGTCGTGGAAGCCCCTGCTCCTGGCGCCCAACCGACCGAAACGACGCCCATCGCGAGTGCAACGCCCGCGACACCGGTGGAATCCCGTCACGCCGCCAATGCCCTGCGCAATCTCTGCCACACCGTCTTTGACCAGATTGACTCCATTAACTTCGCCAAGATTGGAACCGTGGGTGCCGTGGCGCTCATCTTCATGGTGATTAGCGTCTTGGGCAAGATTGAGGACAGCTTTAATGCCATTTGGGGCATCTCTAAGGCGCGTCCCATTTGGCGTAAGTTCACCGACTACCTCAGCGTGATTATCATCGCGCCGCTCTTGGTCTTGGCCGCCACCTCCCTGCCCTTGTTGGACAGCATCTCGCAAGCCATGCCGACCCTTTGGGGCATCCGCAACTTCGTGGAAGGGCTCGGCATCCTCAACAAACTCGTTCCGCTCTTGGTGGGCACCCTCCTCTTTGCCTTCATCTTTGGCTTCTTGCCCAACACCCGTGTGCGCCTCTCAAGCATCTTCTTGGGTGCCTTGATTACCACCGTCATCTTGATGATCTTCTTCAAACTCTGCATGGTCTTGCAGATTGGTATCGCCAATAGCAGCCGCCTCTACGGTTCGCTCATCGCGTTGCCCATCCTCCTCTTCTGGATTAACTCCAGCTGGCACGTCATCCTCTTGGGTGCAGAGATCTGTTACGTCCACCAACATCGCGTGGAACTCCTCCGCGAATCGGCCTTCTCCCATCCCTCCGAACGCGAGACCATCGTCTTGGCCCTCGCCCTCACCCTCCGTGCCGCCCGTTGCGTTGAAGACAAACGCGGTCCGCTCTCGG
>JAFYMU010000140.1 GCA_017548245.1 Kiritimatiellia bacterium
AATAAGTTATTTACATTTAATTGGTCTGCAGCAGATTCGAGCGGTACAGATGTTACATTAAACTATGATTTATATATTCACGGCCTTGGAGAAGAGGTAGACGGACTTGAGGTTGGTCGCAATCACGGCATCCCATTCAGACTCTTCCATGCGGAGGAGGAGGTTGTCGCGGGTGATGCCAGCGTTGTTGACGAGGATATCCAAGCGGCCAAATGCTTCCACCGTCTGCTTAACAGCGGCGTCCACCTGATCTGCCTTCGACACGTCGCACTGAATGGTGATGACCTTGTGGCCATACTGTTCCACTTCGGGCTTTGCCGTTTCGAGCAATGCAGGATTGAAGTCCAACAATGCCACATCTGCACCGCATTCAGCGAAAGCCTTAGCGGTTGCCAAACCGATACCACCGCCGGAACCGGTCACGAGTGCCACTTTACCTGTGAAATCGAACATCGTAATCTCCTTTTTTGTTGAAAATGATTAAGCCGTCACCTTGGTCACCGTCGCGGTCAAGGAAGCCGTGTCCTGAACGTTGGTCACTGCGTTAGCCTTGTCAATACGACGAATCAAACCAGAGAGCACCTTGCCGGGACCGAATTCAGCGAAGATACCGCCGTTCGGCATCACAGCCTTCACGCAATCAGAGAAGTGCACAGGGCTGTCGACCTGAGTCAACATAGCAGCCTTGATGGCTTCGCCGTCTTCAGCGTGGAAGGTACCGGTTGCGTTAGAAAGCACGGGCACAGCGGGCTTACCGAAAGGAATATCCTTCACGAATTCAGCCAACTTCTCACGAGCAGGGGTCATGAAGGGCGAGTGGAAAGCACCAGCGACCTGGAGCACCACATTCTTCACGCCTTCAGCGGTTGCCAATTCAGCAGCCTTAGCCACAGCTTCGTGCGTACCAGAAATCACCTGCTGAGCATCGGAGTTGATGTTCGACACGGTGCAACCCGAACCTTCGCAGATCGCCTTGAGCTGTTCAGGGGTGGCGCCCATAATCGAAATCATGCCAGAGGGCTTGGCTTCGCAGGCTTCCTGCATGTACTTACCGCGAGCCTGGAGAATCTTGAGGGTGGTTTCAAAGTCAAGGACACCTGCGGCGCAGAGAGCCGTCCATTCACCCAACGACAAACCTGCCATTGCGGCGGCCGGTGCATCGGGGCACTGCTTACGGAAAGCGGTGTAGCAAGCCATCGACACGGTGAAGATTGCCGGCTGGCAAACGTCCGACTTGGTCAATGCTTCTGCGGGACCTTCAAAGCAAATCGTCTTCAAATCGAAGCCGAGCACTTCGTTGGCCTTATCAAAGAGGGCCATGATTTCGGGATCATTCTCAGCGAGGTCCTTACCCATTCCAGGGAACTGGGCACCTTGACCTGCAAAAAAGCAATTCAACATAATACCTGTCCTTTCAGTGAAACTGTGACATAGTTTAGCGTTTTCAAAGAAAAGTTGCAACTAGGAATTGTAAAAAATCGTCTTCCTAGCCTTATGCAACCGTTCCCGACGTGCCTTCATCCTCCAAAGGAACACCCGGAAGCTCAGCAATGCGTGCTTCGATTTCCTTCGAAAGGTTATGCGCCGCGGCTCGCGAACCTGCGCGGCATGCATAGAAAATCGCCTTATAAGAGGAGGATCCGTGCGTAATAATCACTGCACCCGGCACACCCAAGAGCGGCGCACCACCATGCACTTCCGGATCCATCTGCTGCTTGAACTTCTTCAACGCAGGCAACAGCATCAATGCTGCCAACTTATACGCCAAACGAGATTTAATAATGCGCTTGAGCCAACCGCCCATCGCATGCGCTGCGCTCTCCGAGGTCTTGAGGATCACATTGCCGACAAAACCATCGCACACGATGACGTCGGTCTGACCTTCAAAAACGTCGTGACCTTCCACATTACCCTTAAAGTTAAGACCCGGGGTGTAGTCACGCAAAATCGGGAACGCATGTTTCGTCAGCTCGTTGCCCTTACAATCTTCCGTGCCGATGCTCATCAAGCCCACTTCAGGCTTTTCGCGACCCAACACTAAACGACTGTAAACATCGCCCATCACGGCGAATTCACGCAACCACTCGTGGTGGCAGTCGGTATTTGCACCGGCATCCAACAACAAGAGCGGACGATCGGCATCAGACGTCGGCATCACCGTAGCGATTGCCGGACGTGCAACGCCTTTGATACGACCCAGAATAAACAAGGCAGAAGCGGCCATCGCACCAGAGTTACCCGCCGAAACAGCGGCATCTGCTTCACCGTCCTTCACCATCCGCATGCAGAGGTTGATCGAACAGTTCTTTTTACGACGAACAGCAGCAGCGGGCGCATCGTCCATTGCCACCGATTCATCGGTGTGGACAATGCGCACTCTGCCGGCATTCAATAAGGCTTCTGCATCGGGGAGCGGACGAATCTTAGGATGCTTAATCTTCATAGCATCCCGAATTGCCGCCTCATCACCGACAAGAATAATATCGTCGTCCGTCTCAGCTGCGGCCTTTAAACCGCCCCAGACAATTTCATACGGCGCATTATCACCGCCCATGGCATCAAGCGCAATCCGCATAAGGCTCCTCCGCTCTACCGCAAACCTGCGGTGTTAATTTGCTTATTCCTCGACAGCAATCACCTGACGACCATCGTATTTGCCGCAAGAGGGGCAAGCACGATGCGACAGACGCGTTGCACCGCATTCGCACGTCACCGTGCCAGGAATTGCGGCCTTGATCTGAGCACGACGCTGACGAACACGCATTTTGGACTTTTTGCGTTTTGGAACTGCCATTTGATGTCTCTCTTTCTTTCTCTAAGCTTCTCGCAGTTATGCCTTAAGCCATCCAACCGTCTAACGCGTCCCAAGGAGAATTGCCCTCTCCTTTCGCGCAGGTACACGGTCCTGCATTGAGGTCTTGACCACATTGCAGACAGATGCCTTTGCAGTCTTCCTTGCAAATCGGATACGAAGGAAGAGCAAGTATAATACCTTCTCGCACGGATTCCGTCAAGTCTAAGGTATCAAGACCTGTCATTTCAAAGGTCTCACAGTAGGCTTTTTCCGAGAATTCTGTATGATAAGTCTGCCCACAACGGCTGCAAAGACACGCGCAAGCAAGACGTAAAGTGCCGCGAACCAAGAGCTCGTCGCCCAATAATTCGCACCGTAAATCGTAAACAAGATCCCCTTCGGGACGCAACTGTTCAAGGTCATCAATCTCTAGAACGGAGCGGTCTAGAGCGCCTTTGAGGTGCTCATACTTACCGTCGTCTAAACGACCCAAATCAACGATCAAACGCGCCGGTGTTTCCAACGGATGCTCCTTGAATGCATTGTTCGGGATGAGCTCGGAGGTAGTCCTGCAGATGCTTTTGCACACACGCCGGCACAAAATGCGACGTATCCCCGCCATATCGCGCAACTTCGCGCACGGTAGAAGCGGTGATATAACTGTGCTCTTCATTCGGCATCAAGAACAACGTTTCCACCTCAGGAGCCAACTGACGATTGGTCAATGCCATCTGAAATTCATATTCAAAATCGCTGTAAGCACGCAATCCGCGCACCACCGAACGAACATTATTTCGACGGCAAAACTCCACCAACAAACAGTCCAACGGCTTGACGATGACATTGGTAATCCCGCCCTCCGCAAGACACTCCTGCACCATCGCGATACGCTCTTCAATACCGAAGAGACGCGTCGGCTTTGGCGAAATCCCTGCCACGGCCACAATGAGCTGATCAAATAACGCCGCACTGCGACGGATCAGGTCAAAATGTCCCTGCGTCATGGGATCAAAAGTTCCCGGATAAACCGCTGTTGTTTCTTTCATACGCGCAAATTATAGCAAAAGCAACATTGCTTGTCACGTATACAAATAATCTCCCCGAATGTTTCCACCCTTTTAAAGGTAAAAATCACCCCAAATGAGTGACATTCTGCGCCTTTCACCGTGGCGAACGCCCTGCGATCCTTGAAGAAGTCCACGCTACCATGTTAGAAGCCGCCGCGAAGCAAGCCTTCGAACGCGCCGCCCAACTGCGCGACGGGACAAGAATTAGCGTACTAGCGTTAAATCACGCTAGCAGTGCTTTATGTTTCGCAGATGCGTTGGCTTTTCGTGGGCGAAACCCTGAAACTAATTATGATTTACGATTTATGAATTACGATTTTTCAACTAACATCCAGCCAAATGCGCCCACG
>JAFYMU010000141.1 GCA_017548245.1 Kiritimatiellia bacterium
CTCTTTGCCGTGATGAATGGCGGCGGCTTTACCTTTGCCGAAGCGCCTGTGCGCATTGACTTTGGGATTCGTTGGGGTTGCCTCTCGTGGCGGATGTTGTGGCGAACGTTGATTGACACCTTGGCCATTGGTTACCGTTCGCGTGTGTTGCATTATTACGAAGGGTTGACGCCATTGCCGCCTGTGCCGGAGGAGCAAACCGCTCCGCGCTTTAGTCTCATCGTGGCGTGCCCGGGCGATAGTGTGGTGTTGCGTCGTTTGATTGACGCGCTCAAACTGCAGACCTATCGCAATTTCGAAGTTATCTTTTTGCCCGATCGCCTTTTGGTGCGTCCTGAGGTGAACTACCGTTTTCGCATTTTGGCCACGGGTCCTGTTCGTCCCGCCCGCAAACGCAATATGGGTTCGGTCGTGGCGACGGGCGATATCTTGGTCTTTATTGATGATGACGCCTATCCACGCGAGGATTGGTTGGCCACCGCCGCGGCGCGTTTCACCGATCCTGCGATTGATGCCTTGGGTGGCCCTGGTCTCACGCCGCCTGAAGATCCGCCCTTGGCGCACCTCTCGGGCGCAATCTTTGCCTCGCCCTTGGTCTCGGGTAACTTCCGATGCCGTTATTTTATTGAAGGGCCTTTGCGTCGCGTGGAGGATTTTCCGAGTTGCAATCTCTTTGTGCGTAAGGCGGCCTTTGAGGCGGTGCGCGGCTTCCGTGAGGACTTTTGGCCGGGCGAAGACACGCTCTTGTGCGCCGATTTGCAACGTCAGGGTTATGCCTTGTGGTACGAACCCCGTGTGGTGGTCTATCACCATCGCCGTCCAGTCTTTGGACCGCACTTGCGTCAAGTGGGCCGTTACGCCTTGCATCGCGGTTACTTTGCCCGCCGTATCGGCTTGAATTCGCGCCGCATCTCCTACATGATTCCCGCGTTGTTCGTCTTGGGCCTCACCTTTGGCGTGCCGATTTGTCTCTGGTTGCCGCTCTTGTGGTGGGTCTATGGTTCGGTGGTCGGGCTCTATCTCTTCTTGACCTGGGCTGACGCCCTCTTGGAAGCCCCCTCCTTACGGATGACGGCGCCCTTCTGGTTGGGCCTCGTCGCCACGCATTTGTGGTATGGCGTGCGCTTCATTCAAGGCGTCTTCTCGCATCGAATGCCTTGTGGCGTCTTGCCCTTTGACCATCGTTAAGGTTACTTTTGGAGAACTGATATGCGCTTGATTGGACCTCATGTTTCGGCTGCAGGTGCGCCTGCTTCTGCTGTGGCGAACGCCTTAGCGGTCGGTGCCACCGCCTTCGCTCTCTTTGTGAAGAACCAACGGCAGTGGATTGGTAAACCCTTGGCCGCCGCCGATGCCCAACGCTTTGTGGAGGATTGCCAAAAGGCCGCTTACACCCCGGGCCAAATCTTGCCGCACGCAGGGTATTTGATTAACTTGGCGAACCCCGATCCCGAGATGCACCAAAAGAGCATGGGCTCCTTCTTGGACGAATTGCACCGTTGCGAGGCCTTGGGGCTTGATCGTCTTAATCTGCATCCGGGTTCGCACTTGAATAAACTCTCAGTGGAGGCCGCTTGCGATCGCGTGGCCGAGAGTATCAACCAAGCCCTCGCTGAGACTAAAGGCGTCACCATTGTGATTGAAAACACCGCAGGGCAGGGCGCCTATCTGGGTTCGAAACCTGCCGAACTCCAACGCATCTTTGCTGGCGTCAATGACCAATCGCGCATCGGTTTCTGCATTGACACCGCCCACACCTTTGCCGCAGGCTATGATTTGCGAACCGAATCGGGCTTTGAATCCTTCTTTGCCGAACTCGACCGTTGCGTCGGTTTGCACTATTTGCGCGGTATGCACCTTAATGACTCTAAGTCCGATTTGGCCTCTCACCACGACCGCCATGAATCCTTGGGCAAGGGTTACTTGGGGTGGGGCGTCTTCGAACGCATCGCCAAAGATTCGCGTTTTGACAATGTGCCCCTCATTCTTGAGACCCCAGATGACACCCTCTGGGCCGAAGAAATCACCCACTTGCTCAACGTTTAATCCATCGCGAGGATCACCTTCGCAAGCGGATAAAGGAGGTGTGAGATGACGTTCGAACCCCGCCGTGCTTGGATTCAACCCATTCGCTTTGGGATTCAAGTCCTCGTTTTAGTGGGTTGCATGATTGGCCTCATCACGAGTAAGCAAGTGTCGAACTGGCTCTTGCCGACCACGCTTGTGGTAGGCGTACTCTTTTGCGGTTGGGTCTGCCCCTTGGGATCCATTCAAGATTGGCTCTTTTGGTTCGGGCGCAAACTCAAACTCCCCGTTTTGCGCATGCCCGCGGGCGTCCAACGTTACCTGCAACTCACGCGTTATGCACTCTACCTCTTAACCCTGCTGAATATCACGGTCAACTGCTTGCACGGCACGCGCCATGTTGGGAAATTGCTTCGTGGCGATACGGTTGGGGCTGCGGCGCTGGGCGTGTTAATCGCCTTTCTCCTTGTGAGTCTCTTCTTCAAGCGCCCCTTCTGCAACTATGCCTGCGTGGGCGGTGCGCGCCGCGGCCTCTTGAGTGTTTTGCGCCTCATCGGTATCCGCCGCGATGAGGATACCTGCGTCCACTGTAATCAGTGCACGACCGCATGCCCGATGAATATCGATGTGGCGAACCAAACCTTCGTGCGCCACCCCAACTGCATCGGCTGCCTCACCTGTCTCACCACCTGTCCCAAACAAGCCCTCACCTTCAAACCTCAGCCTATTAGGAAGAAATAAGATGAAGCGTGCTATCGGAACTCTTTTACTCGCGTGGGTGTTGAGTTTATGTGGGTGTCTGGCACCATCAACGATGGATGCTCCAGCTCAAAAGGTGCACACGGTAACGCTTGAGTATCGCGTAAAGGACAACGGTGCGGTAGAGATTGTTTCAACGTTGCAAACACAACAGCAAACACGACAAATGGAAATCGTTGACTGTTTGGCTACACCACCACTAGATTTCTCCCAAAAATTGGCGCGTTTCAACCTGTTAAATATTGATACGCAGGCGTTATCTCCCGTAGAGGAGATGACGCCCGACGCGTTGGAGACCATTATTGCTTCGGATGGCGGAGGAACCTCCTTTATGTGTAAGCAAAAGTGGTCCGTTTTGGAAGGGTGTTGGCTTCGAGTGGGTGATTCAGTGGAATTGTTCAACTTTTGCTTTCAATTATCAGGAGAGACCTCGCAAACATTTACCCAGGTGTGTGAAAATGCGCTTGAGCCAACCCCTATTGAGATTACAGAGATTGAACTCTGGATGTCGGAAGCATTACAAGCCGCAAAGATTCCGGAAATGCACATTAATGACACGACAATCGGGGTGGTGTTGGAGGTCCATGACGAGATGACACGCAGTGCACGTTCGGGCAAGCACGCGCCCTTGCGCCTTCTTGGAACCAAAGCCGTGCTCATCTTCCCTGAAGAAAACACCTCAACGCCACTTGAAACCCTTGGACAACCCCTCACCTTTGAAACACTTAAA
>JAFYMU010000011.1 GCA_017548245.1 Kiritimatiellia bacterium
CTCTTGTTGGCCATGGCAGGTGGGAATGCGCCCGACATCTACCAATGTTGGTTTCACATCATCCAAAATGACATTGCCAATGGCTTCTTGATGCCACTTGACCAATGGTTGGGCGCCAATGGCGACAACTGGGAAGGTTGGCAACGCGTACCCGAGTTGTGGCACCAAGTCGCCACCGCCAAAGGTCACCTCTACGGGTTGCCCGCCGCCTCGGTCGCCTACTACGGCATCATCTACCGCAAAGACTTGGTGCGCGAAGCGGGGTTAGATCCCGAAGTGACGCCGCAGACGTGGGAGGCCTTTTTGGAGTGGTGTCGCCGTCTAACCGATCCGCAAGGGGTGGGAACGCAAGCCCGTGGCCGCCGCGCCTTTGGCGTTTGTGAAGCGCCGTGGAATTGGTTGCCATGGATGCAGAGCGCGGGCGGTTCGCCCGTGACGCAGACTCGCATCTCGCAATTGCGCGGCACGCCCTTTGAATTCCCGATGGAGGCCTTGCAGTGTGTCACCCCAGATGGCGAAGACCTCTCGGCAATCCCACCGGTGTGGCGCGCGAACTTTGATTCGACAGAAGCCCTGCAAGCGGCCCGTTTCTTGCAACAATTGATTTGGGAACCCTGGATTCGCGATCCGCAGACGGGTTCGCCCATCGCCTTAACCCCTGAGGCGCGCGCCAAAGGCGAGATGACGGTTGATGGGCGCGTGATTCAATTCGCCCCCGATGCCGTACAAGAGGGCGTGGTCCGCAAATTGCCGCTCAGCAATGATCCCGAACTCTTCATCCGCGGTGAAGTCGTGGCCATGTTTGCAGGTACCGAGGCCCTCGAACGCATTACGGGCACCGGCGGTTTGGATCCCGACCTCATTGGGTTGATGCCCTTCCCTGCCCGAACCCCCGACTTGCCGCGTGTCTTCCAGGCGCACCGTCACTTCTGGGGCATCTCGGAGGGCGTCATGCGTCGCCCCAAGGCCGAACAAGATCTCATCTTCGCCTGTTTGGAACGCCTCACCTCGCCCACCCTCAATGACGAACGCATTAAGGAGCAGGTGCTTGAAGGCAATGCGCGGTGGTGTCACCCCGAAGATTTGAAACGGTTGGGTTTGGAAGCCTACTTGGAGGAAATCCCAGAAGCCATCCGTGCGCTCTATGAAGCCCTTGACCGTGGCGAAATTGTGGCGCGCACCGAACCCTTTGTTGGCTTTTGGCAGGGCGTGAGTGATTTGATTCAACGCCGTTTGCTCGGTATTTTGCTCTCGGAAGCGGGCCGTTCCTTTGACGTGGAGACCGCGCTTCGTCGCATCAATGATGACGCGAACCGCGGGTTGATGTTCCGCGTGGCCGATGAGGAGATTGCGCGTGGGCGCCCCATTGCGTGGACCATTACCGCACTCCTGATTGTGGGCTTACTCACGGTACTCGTCATCACTGTGTGGAAGCGTCGGAACAGTCGTGCGACCGAACGCCCCCAGCTCACGCCGCAACCGCGCTGAAGGGTTGGGCCGCGTGGCGGAATTCGCCTGTAAAGATTGCGTGTTTGATGCTTGCCCCCGCCTTGATTAGTATCACGGTGTGGAGTTACTATCCCTTGATTCGCGGTGTCTTGATGGCCTTCCGCGACTACCATATCGTTGGGGAGAGCCCGTGGGTAGGCTTTGACAACTTCATCCTTGTGGCGAGCGATTGGGGCTTTTGGTGCAGCGCGGGCCGAACCCTGAAGTACGTCTTCTTAACCTTGGCACTCGGCTTCTTCACCCCAGTCATCTTGGCCATCCTCCTCTCCGAGATTCCGCGCGGTAAGGTCTTCTTCCGAACCCTTTACTTCCTGCCCCACCTCACCTCCACCTTGGTCATCACCCTCCTCTGGCAGTTGATGTATGACCCCACCGAAAAGGGCATGCTCAACCAAATCCTCGCCTTCTTCGGCTTGCCGCATCAAACGTGGTTACAAGATCCCGCGTGGGCAATGGTCTGTTGCGTACTGCCGGGCGTTTGGGCGGGCGCAGGGATGGCATCGCTCATCTACATTGCCGCCTTGCAAGCGTTACCCTCGGATTACACCGAAGCGGCGGCCATTGATGGTGCGGGCTACTGGGGACGTTTTCGTCACGTCATCCTGCCACAGATTCTCCCCTTGATGGTAATCAACTTTGTGGGCGCCTTTATCGCCGCCTTCCAAAGCATCGGTAGTATCTTCCTCCTCACCTTTGGTGGCCCAGGCGATGCGACCGACGTCTTGTCGCTCGCCATCTGGAAGGAAGCCTACAATAACCTGCGAATGGGTTCGGCAACCGCGATGGCATGGTTTCTCGGTACCGCCTTGGTCGGCTTTACCTACTTGCAATTCCGTATCTTACGCAAGGTGGAATTCCATCGCGCAGAGGAGAACTAATCCCCACCCCCCAAAAACAAAAAAGGGCAGCCAACGCTGCCCTTTTTTGTTTTATCCGATGCTGTCGCTTAGTCCTTTGCGAGACCGCCTGTAGAAGTTTCCTTGTAGAGGCTCGGCAAGTCATGCCCGGTCTCCAACATCGTGCGCACCACCTTATCAAAGGAGATATTGTGGCGACCATCCGAGAGACAGGCATACATATTCGCATCCATGGCGCGTGCCGCGGCGAAGGCATTGCGTTCGATACAAGGAATCTGCACCAACCCACAGACAGGGTCACAGGTCAAGCCCAAATGATGTTCCAACCCCATCTCTGCGGCGTACTCAATCTGGTTCGGCGAACCGCCAAAGATCTGGTTCACAGCGGCGGCGGCCATTGCACACGCCACGCCAATCTCACCCTGACAACCGACCTCAGCGCCCGAGATGGAGGCATTATGCTTCACGATGGCACCAATCAAACCGGCCGTTGCGAGAGCGCGAATGATGCGTTTTTCAGGCACATCGTGATGTTTGTAAAGGTAATATCTTCCTGCGTACCTTCTCGAAGAATGTCTTCAGA
>JAFYMU010000142.1 GCA_017548245.1 Kiritimatiellia bacterium
AGTGGCCCATTGGGAGGCGGCATTGCCGGAAGCAGAACGCAAGTTAATGGAAGCGTTGCTTCCGGTTGACCCGTTGGACGGTCGCAATGCGATGATTGAAATCCGCGCAGGCACGGGCGGCGATGAGGCGGCACTCTTTGCGGCAGACCTCTTCCGCATGTATACCCGTTGGTGCGAAGCGCATCAGTACAAGGCGGTCGTTATGGACGCCTCGCCGAGCGAATTGGGCGGTTACAAGGAAGTGGTACTCTCCATCTCGGGCGGCGAAACGCCCTATGGACGATTCCGTTTTGAAAGTGGCGGCCACCGCGTGCAACGCGTTCCCGTCACCGAAGCGCAAGGACGCATCCACACCTCGGCGGCAACTGTGATTGTCTTGCCCGAAGCCGACGAAGAGGACGATTTGGTCATTCCCGAGAGCGAATTGCGCGTGGACATCTTCTGCGCAGGGGGTCACGGCGGCCAGGGGGTGAACACCACCTACTCGGCAATCCGCATCACCCACTTGCCGACAGGACTCGTAGCCCAATGCCAGGACGAACGTAGCCAGCACCGCAACAAAGAGAAGGCTTTGGCGGTATTGAAGTCACGCATCTTGGACGCCCGTCGCCAAGAAGAGGCGGCCAAGGTGGGCGCAACGCGTTTGACCTTGCGTGGTAGCGGTGACCGTTCGCAACGCATCCGCACCTACAACTTCCCGCAGAACCGTATGACCGACCATCGCGTCAATCTCACCCTCTACTCGCTCGACCGCATTATGGAGGGCGATTTGGACGAACTCTTTGGGCAGATTGACGCCTTTGACTTGCAACAACGCTTTGAAGCGGCATTGGGGGCTAACAACTAATGGGTTGCTTGTTCAAACTCTTCATCTTCTTTTTCGTTGTCCCCTTTGTGTGGCACGAACTCATCTTACCGCTCTTTAACAAGTCGCGTCGTCCGCAGTGGGGCGAAGGCGGACCTCAAATGGGCGACAATGCGCCGCGATTGCGTTATCTCCAATACCTGATGCCCTTGCTCGCGAAGTTGGCGAGGGCTGATGGGCGCATCTCGGAAGACGAAATCTCCAATGTTGAGACCATCTTCCGCGAACTCAATCTCAACGCCGACGAACGCACCTTTGCCAAGCAAGCCTTTAATGTGGCGAAGCAAGACCGTTTTTCTTTCATGATGGCGGCAGCACGATTCGCGCAAGCGGGTTATGACGTTGAGATGCGCGTGCTCACCTTCCAGCTCATGGTTCGCCTTGCGGCCAGCGACGGCGCGATCACCGATCCCGAACTTCAATTATTGCTCCAAAGTGGCAGCCTCTTCCGTTTACCCCAGCAGATTGTGATGGAGACGCTGCACCGTTTTGGCGGCACCCACTTCCATCAACGCGGTCGACACGCCTCGTCCCAACCCGATCCGTCGCAACGCGTCAAGGATTTGGCACTCTTGGGGTTGCCGGCCAATGCAACCGCTGATGCCATTAAAAAGGCCTATCGACAGAAGGTCAAAGAACTCCACCCCGACCGTTTGCAAGCACAAGGTCTGCCCGAGGCAATGTTAAAGCAAGCTACCGAACGTATGGCTGCGATTAATGCTGCTTACGACCGCCTCACCAAGTAACGTTTCACGTTTCCATTCACACGAATCCACTTCATTTTTGCTAAAATAGCCCTGTTAGAAAGGTTGATAGACTTATGTTTAAACTCGATCATGCGCTCTTGGGTCGCTCTTTGCTGAACATCCGTTCGCTCTCTGACGCCGAGCTGGCCTATATGGTTGACCTTGCGATTGCATTGAAAGCCCGCCGCAAAGCCGGCATCCGTGGCGAATTGCTCCATCGCAAAAACATCGCATTAATCTTCGAAAAGAGCTCCACGCGCACCCGCAACTCCGCGGCCATCGCCGTGCGTGACGAAGGCGGCCACGCTGAATTCTTGACGGGCCACGATACGCACTTTGGCGTGAAGGAATCGGTTGCCGACTCCGCCCGCGTCTTGGGTCGCCTCTTTGATGGTATCCTCTTCCGTGGCTTTGCTCAGCAGACGGTGGAAACCTTGGCTGCACGTTCGGGCGTGCCGGTGTGGAATGGTCTCACGGACGAAAGCCACCCGACGCAATTCTTGGCCGACATGATGACGATGCGCGAAGCCTTCGGCGAAGTGCGCGGTAAGACCATGGCCTATGTCGGTGACGGTCGCAACAATGTCGCGAACTCCTTGATGATGGGTTGCGCAAAGGCTGGTATCAACTTCGTGAACGTGACGCCGCGCGAACTCTTCCCCTGCGACGAACTCGTGGCTGAAGCCCGTGCAATCGCCGCTCGCAATGGTTGCGAAGTGCGCGTTGAAACCGATCCGAAGACGGGCGTTAAGGGCGCCAATGTGCTCTACACCGACGTTTGGGTGAGCATGGGCGAAGAAGACAAGAAGGCCGAACGCCTCGCCTTGTTGCGCCCCTATCAGATCAACATGCCCTTGTGCGATGCCACAGGAAATCTCGGTGGCGATTTAATCTTCTTGCATTGTTTGCCCGCTTTCCACGATAATAATACTGATGTCTCGCGCGACACCGGTGCGTTGGAAGTGACTGACGACGTCTTTGAAGCCTCCTTCTCGAAGGTCTTTGACGAAGCAGAGAACCGTATGCATACGATTAAGGCACTCTACGTCTCGGCACTTTGCGAAGAAGCTGGCTTTTAATCTCTCCGGAGGTGACACATGAATGTGAAAGATTTGACGACCATTGATTGGGAAACCTTTGAAGCGCTTCCCAAGCAAGAGAAGGCCCCCTACTTAAT
Source organism: Kiritimatiellia bacterium (assembly GCA_017548245.1). Lineage (GTDB taxonomy): Bacteria > Verrucomicrobiota > Kiritimatiellia > RFP12 > DVOR01 > Spyradenecus. The sequence goes on from JAFYMU010000142.1 coordinate 2,789, forward strand.
GCAACAAGACGGCATGCCTTTTCACACGCTCTTTGCGCAACAGTTTGATCGGTCGCTCCTAGAACGTTTATGTGCCCTCGCCACGCGCATTCGCCGCATTGCTAAGAACCGTGAAGGCGCGCTCTTCTTGAGTTCGCTTCTGTCGCACAAACGCGCGATGCTCTACTTCTCGCAACCGAGCTCGCGCACCTTCCTCTCTCACCTCTCGGCTTGCGAAATCTTGGGCATGCGCACGGGTTCGGTTCGTGACGCTGCCACGAGTTCCGAATTAAAGGGTGAGAGCAAGGAGGACTCGGTTCGCACCTTCTCCTCTTACTTCGACCTCGTCATTATGCGTTCGCCCTCCAAGGGTTTGGCCGAACGCGTGGCTTGGGTTTTGGGCAATTCCGAACGCAATATCCCGATTATCAACGCTGGCTCGGGCAAGGATCAGCACCCGACGCAATCGTTGTTGGACATCTACACGCTGCACCGTTCCTTTGAAACGCAGGGTGGCATCGATGGCAAGACCGTGGTCTTCGTGGGCGACCTGCTCCGCGGCCGCACGGTGCGTTCGTTGGCCTTCTTGTTGACGCGCTTCAAGGATGTGAAGCAGATCTTCGTAGCCCCGAAGGAACTCCAGATTAAGGAAGACATCCAGAAGATTTTGGCCGCCAACAATGTCCAGTTCGAACTCTCGGACAACTTGGCCAAGTGGTTGCCGGAAGCCGATGCCATCTACATGACGCGTATCCAGGACGAATGGGATTCGGCCAATGGCGAATCGGCCAAGATTGACACCTCCTCCTTCAAACTCGGCCCCAAGGAAGTGGCCCAGATGAAGCCGGGCGCCGCCATCTTGCACCCCTTGCCGCGTCGTGACGAAATCTCGACCGAAGTGGATAACGACCCGCGTGCCAAGTATTGGCGTCAGATGCGTAACGGCATGTGGATTCGCACGGCATTGATTGCCGCCACCTTCGGTTGCGAAACGGCGATTGACGATTACTACGCAGCCCATCTCGGACGCTAATCGCGCCATGGAACAGCAGAAAAATCTCTTCACGTACACCCTCACTCCCGAGCAAGCGGCCGCTCTTGAAACGGTCACGCTCGGGATGAGTACATTAGAACGTGTACAGGTGCCCTACACAACCCTTGCACTCAAGGGCAAAAAACTCACCATCAACCTTTACACCTCGGGCAAGTTGGTCGTTCAAGGCAAAGAGGCCCATGACTTTGTGCTCTTCACCTTAGAGCCCCTCGTCTTGGGTGCGGCCTCCTTGGGTTACGAAGAGGTACTAGACCCCAAGATGTTCGCCCCGCATATGGGTTCGGACGAAAGCGGCAAGGG
>JAFYMU010000143.1 GCA_017548245.1 Kiritimatiellia bacterium
CATCGGAGTTCGCTTCGGTGCTGTTTTTTTTGGTCTTAAATCGGCCTCAATTGAGCTTTGGTTGTGTGACCCTCAAAAGGTGCTGTTTTCACTGACGCACCGTGAGGGCGGGGCAATTGCCAAGAATCTACCCCAAAACGCGCCTTTTTGCGTTTTTACCCCTCTTTTGGCGTGGTTTATTCTTTCTTAAATAGGGGTGATGTGGTATACTTTCACGGTATTTTTATTCAAAGGATCCTGACAATGATGGAAGAGAAATATCCGTTCCACGCGATCGAACCCAAATGGCAGAAGTATTGGGATGAGACCGGCACGTTTCGTTGTGATGCACAAGATGATTCCCGTCCGAAGTTTTACTGTTTGACGATGTTCCCGTATCCTAGTGGTCATATGCACGTGGGACACGGTCGTAACTACATCATGGGTGACGTGATTACGCGTTACAAGAAGATGATGGGCTACAACGTCTTGTCGCCGATGGGCTGGGACAGCTTTGGTTTGCCTGCAGAAAACGCAGCCAAGAAGTTTCATGTGCACCCGCACAAGTGGACGATTGAAAACATTCAGGAAATGAAGCGCCAGGTGCGTAGCTGGGGTGTTGGTTATGACTGGGAACGTGAAATCGCGACCTGTCATCCCGACTACTACAAGTGGACGCAGTGGGTCTTCTTGCAGGCTTACAAGTTGGGCGTGGCCTATCAGAAGGAAGCCCCGGTGAACTGGTGCCCGCTCTGCACCAACCTCGCCAACGAAGAAGTGACGGCAGATGGCCGTTGCGACCGTTGCGGTCGTCCCGTGGAAAAGAAGAACCTCAAGCAGTGGTTCTTCCGCATCACGCAGTACGCTGATCGCCTCTTGAAGGATTTGGATCTCTTGGATGGCTGGCCTGAAAAGGTGCGCCAGATGCAGGCGAACTGGATTGGCAAGTCGGAAGGCGCTAAGGTCTCCTTCAAGGTGACCGAAACGGGCGATGAATGCCCCGTCTACACCACGCGCCCGGACACCATCTTTGGTGTGACCTTCATGGCGATCGCCCCGGATAATCCGCTCTTGTTGAAGTTGCTCCCGGGTTCCGAAAAGGAAGCCGAAGTGCGCGCCTTCATTGAAAAGTTGGCCAATATCCCCGCTTCGGAACGCTTCTCTGACGCGACCGCCAAGGAAGGCGTCTTCACGGGCTTCCATGTGACCAACCCCTATAATGGCGACACCGATATCGAACTCTGGGTGACCAACTATGTGGTCTCCGATTCGGGCACGGGCATCGTCATGGCTGTGCCGACGCACGACCAGCGTGACTGGGATTTTGCCACGAAGTATGGCATCGCCAAGAAGATTGTGATTCAGAACGCTGATCAGTCCTTGGATGTCGCCACGATGACCGCCGCCTACGTGGATGATGGCGTGTTGGTGAACTCGGGTGCCTTTGATGGCATGGCCAATCGTGAAGCGATCAAGGCCATTATCGCCGATGGCGCAGAAAAGGGTTATGCCGAAGCCACCACGAACTTCCGTATTCGCGACTGGAACGTGGCTCGTCAGCGTTATTGGGGCGCGCCGATTCCAATCGTGCACTGCCCGCACTGCGGCGCTGTACCGGTTCCGGAAGATCAGCTTCCCGTGCGTTTGCCCGATGACGTGGATTACGATGGCGACCAGGGCAACCCCTTGGCCCGTCACGAAGGCTTCGTGAACACCACCTGCCCGAAGTGCGGTGCACCTGCAAAGCGTGAAACCGATACGCTCGCCCAGTGGTTATGTTCGTGCTGGTACTTCTTGCGTTACATCGATGCTCGCAATGAAAACGCTGCCTTTGATAAGGCATTGGTGGACAAGTGGATGCCCGTCGACCAGTACATCGGCGGTGTGGAACACGCGGTGTTGCACCTCTTGTACTCGCGTTTCGTGGTCAAAATCTTGAATGATGCTGGCGCTTTGGATTGCGTCGAACCCTTTAAGGCACTCTTCACGCAGGGCATGATCTGCAAGCGTTGCGAAGCCGATGATGGCAAGTACGTCAAGGGTAAGCTCTACAAGATGTCGAAGTCGGTGGGCAACGTGGTCTCGCCGGATGAATTGATTGAAGCTTACGGCGCGGACACGGTTCGCCTCTACACGCTCTTCATTGGTCCGCCCGAACTCGATGCCGAATGGCAGGACGCCGCCGTCCAGGGCCCGTATCGTTTCCTCTGCCGTTTGTGGAAGAAGGCTTACGATGCCAAGGCTATCGTTCCCGAACAGGATGTGCCCGTCAAGATGGACGCCTTGAAGCCGGTGGAACGCGATTTGTACCGCAAGTTGCACCAGACCTTGGCTGGCGTGACCGATTCCATTGAGCACGGTTTCCGTTTCAACACGGCCATCGCGCAGTTGATGGAGTTGATGAATGCCTTGGATAAGGCCAAGATTGATGCCAACGCCTCTGACGATGCCAAGGCTTTGTTGCGCGAAACAATCGTGACGGTTGCCCGCATGATGGCACCGATTACGCCGCACATCGCTGAAGAAATTTGGCAGGCTTATGGTTGCGCTCCTGCTGGTGTGATGAACGCTGGCTGGCCCAAGGTGAATGAAGCTGCATTGAAGGAAGAGGCGCTCCAGATCATCCTCCAGGTCAATGGCAAGATGCGTGGCAAGATCACCGTTCCTGCAGGCATTGCGAAGGAAGAGCTCGAAACCTTGGCCCGCGAATCGGCCGACGTGAAGCGCTTCACCGATGGTCAGACGATTGCAAAGATCATCGTGGTGCCTGGTAAGTTGGTCAACATCGTGGTGAAGTAAACCCTCGCCTCAACCAACCAAAAAGACGGTCGCAGTTGCGGCCGTCTTTTTTATTGCTGAGTGGCTACGTCGCAGGCCTGCCATCGTGATTTAACACTATAAACACTAGACGATGCATTGCACTTTTCGTAACACTAGGGCTTCGCCCACAAAAATGTGTGAACCCTTGTGGAGCTCGTGGTTTAACACATTGGCAGTGTAAGAAGCGCGGTTGATCTGTCTCGGACGGAGCAAGCCGCGCTTCCTTTGCGTCTTTGCGGTAAAACACGCTGGCAGTCTTTTCCGTGTGGCCCGCGTGTTTCGTGGTTTC
>JAFYMU010000144.1 GCA_017548245.1 Kiritimatiellia bacterium
CTCACCTGTGGTCTCCTGCTCACAACAGCAACACACGCACTCTGTAGTTCCGCCGATAGCACGGTCATCACCCTCCGCCCCGTCAAAGAAAATGCGTGGTCCAAAGACCTCAACTTGAAGGACGAGGCCACGGTCAAAATCTCCGATGACGCGTTGCCCGGCTTCTGCGACATCATTTTGCGTTTGGACGAACTCTACCTGCGCGTCGCCCTCCGCCAAAAGGCCCATGCCCAATGGCTCAAAACCACCGAAGAAGTCGAAGAAATTGAAACCAAGAGCCGTTCGCGTTTTGACCTCATTTGGCGCGACCGCGTGTACCGTTTTGACTACTTCGGCAAGCTGATGCTTGACCTCCGCTTTACCGACATCGAGGATGGCGAACTCATCAGCCGTTTTGAAGCGCAGTATCGCAACTTCCTCGCGGCCTCTGAATACGGCAAGGCCGAACCCACCAAGCCCAAAGAGCAACCCCAAGCCAAGGTACTTTCCGTGCCGATTTTTAACGGTTTTGAAGATGACCGTTACCAGAAATATGACGCGCTCATCCTCAAGCTCGTCACGGAGTTCAACGCCAACCGTTCGGCCTGGGCTGGCGCAGACGCAGGGGTCACGTTGGACATCCCCGAATTGCAACCGGCACTCATCAAAGCCATGATGTTGGAAGAATCGGGTGGCAACGGCCCCCGTTCGCGCGAAGCGTGGGATCGCGACCCCTTGCAGGTGAATGTGCCTGGCGACTGGGACGACTCCAAAAAATCCCTCGGCTTAACGCGCCCCAGAGAACGCAATGAAGGCACGCTTGAAAATAACCTGCGCGCGGGCATCAAGTACCTCGTGCGTAAGGGGTTTGGCACTTCGGGAAGGCCAGTGTCGAACCGTTCCAAAGGCTATTTTGACTCCTGGCGAACCGCGCTCAAACGTTACAACGGACGCAAGGATCGCCTCCACGATGGACGTTCCTACCGCAGCGCCTATGCCGACCGCATTTTGCGTCGCGCCAAACGCCCAGATCGCTTCGTGCCGATTGCCCACTAAACCAGCGTGCATTTTCCCCTTTTTTCAACGCGTTTTTCTCTATTAAAGGTAGCAGAAAGGCGCGTTTTTTGTTATGCTATCTAGCAATTGTGAAACGAACCTCAAAGAATTCTGGGCGACAGGGCTTTGCACTGATTGCTGTTATCTGGACACTGGCAGTGCTCAGTCTCCTCGTGTGTTCGTTTACACTCGATGCTTACATGGAAGGTAAAGCGGCTATTTACGTCCGCAACCGCCACCAAGCCACCGCCCTTTTGGATTCGGGTGTTGTCCTTGCCGAAATGCTCATGGAGCGCCAAGAGAAGGTCTCGGGCGAAGAGACCGAAGAGGAGGTCAGCAAGGACCGTTGGATTGCCCCTGCGATTCGTCTCAAACGTGGCCAGCGCGTGGAAGTTTCCCAACGCCTCTATCGTGACGAACAAGGCCAGCTGCAATTTGACATCGACAATGTGCTGGCAGAAGAAGCAAGCGAACCCGATGCCGAGATCTTCATCGCAATCGAACCCGAACCCGCCCGTTGGAATCTCAACAAACTCGCCCGCGCCGGCTTTGGCGACAATGCCGACTTGATTTGGAGCCGTATCCTCACCGTGGCCGGGGTGCCCGACGAAGACCAGAGCGAACTCGTGGACTCCTTCTACGACTGGGTGGACGATGACAGCATCACCGTCTCCTCCGAAGGCGCGGAGAGCGATTACTACGAAGCGCTCACCCCACCCTACACCTGCAAGAATGGACCGCTGGACACCGTAGGCGAATTGGCCTACATCAAGGGGTTTAATCGCAATGGTGGCGTTTTGCTCAAGGGTGGCGTGTGGAATCCTGAAGACCACGAAGACCGCCAGATTAGCGTCTCGGGAATTGAACATCTCTTCTCGCTCTACGGTTCGGGCAAAATCAACGTCAATGCCGCCTCGCGCGAAGTCCTCCTCACCGTGCCCTGCCTTGAAGATGCCGATGGCCTCATCGTGGACACGATTCTGGAAGAACGCGAGGGGTTGAATGCCGATAGCCCCGATGCCTCTGCCCGGGTGCGTCAAAACAATCGTGGCAGCACCGCCAGCCTCGGCACGCCCGCCATTGAAGACTACCACTTTACCGATCTCTCCGACTTCCTTGCACGTATTCCAGGCATTAGCCAAGAGGAAGCCAACACTTATTTGACTGTCGATTGTTCTGTTTACAAATTGGAACTTGAAGGCCGTGTCGGCCGCGTTCGCAGACGAGCCACTGCCGTGGTGCAGAAGGGTTCGAGCGATTCGAAGTCTGACACGAGTTCGGGTTCGAAGAGTAACCTTGTCATCTTGCGATGGCAGGAAGAAACCTAACCGTTTTCTGCGATTTCTAACCCTCCGTACACTATGGCGAAAAAGAAGAAAACCCTATTTTCCAACCTCCTCCCAGCCGTTTCAGCCCATGAAACGGTCTATGCCTTGTTGCAACTGCCGGAGGAGACCGAGGATACGTTGAACGAAGCGCTTCAACTCCAAGCCGAAACGCTCTCCCCCTTTGACGAGGGTGACTACACGGCCGCGTGGGAGTGCCTCGGTAAACACAATGGCATGCTCTTGGTGTGGCTCGCGATTGCCTCCAATGACGCTCTTACGACCACGTGGCACGATGAATTGGCCTCCCGCAAGTTAATTGCCTCCGTGCGCATGGATGCCACGCCGCTCTGTTGGATGCAAGCCCTTCCCAAACGTGATCCCGCGCTCGCCGAAGGGCAGACGATGGTGATTCTCCGTACGGCACGCGAACAGTTGATTCTCCTCTTGGTCAATGGCAAAGCCGTGGCCTGCCGCGGTCTCGCCCCCACCGCAAGCGATGCAGACGTTCGCCGCGAAGCCACGTGGGTCTTGACCCAAGCCGCGCTCGGGGGTAACTTGGATGATCGCCCGCTCCAATGGGTGTGCTATGTGCCGAGTCCCGACCAAGCCCCCAATGTGGACGGCCTCTGCGACCAACCGCCGCGCCTTGAGCTCCTCTCCAACATTGACTCCGAAACCCTTTTGCAGAAGACCCTGCAGCAGCGTGCCTCCGCCGGCAAGACCTTTGACTTAACGCCGCAGAGCTGGCGCGATGAAGCACGTGCCAAACGCAATAAGCGCGTGCTCGGCGTCTTTGCCGTCTTCTTTGGTTTGATTTGGTCGGCCGCCGCGCTCGCCCTCTTCCTCTTGCCGCGCTACTACGCCCTTCAGGCCAAGGAAACCGCGTTGCGCATTCAGGCCCACCGTAATGCGTACAACGATGTGGTCGGCTTGCAGGAACGCGTAGACCTCATCTTGCGTTATCAGAATCGCCGCTACTCGGCATTGGAAATGTTGCGTCTCGTCTGCGCTGCCAAGGCTGAAGACATGACCTTCTTGTCGATTAGCTATCGCCAAAAGCAGTCCTTGCGTTTGACTGGTAACTGCAATGAGACGGCCAGCGTCTACGCCTTCAAGGAGGCGGTGCAGAAGGATGGGCGTATTCAGGAAGTGCGCATCAACCGTTTGGCACAGGACGCCAAGACCCGTCAGCAACGCTTTGATATCGACATCCTCTTTGTGAATTCGTCGGAGGAAGAAGAATGAGTGCGCTCTCTAAAAACGACCAGAAATTGCTCATCCTCTTTGTCATTACGGTGGCGTTGGGCAGCTTGGGCATTTGGTATCCCAAGGCCAAAAAACAGTGGACGGCCAAACATGCCGAGTGGCAACGCCAAGAGATGCGGTTGCAACGCGAACGTGCCATCATCGCCTTGCGTCCCGAAATCGAAGCCCGTTATGCCGATTTGCGTGACCGCATGCCAGTCTTCCCCGAAGGCAAGTCCGTGGACACCTATTGGTTGCCCATCATGGATAACACCGCGGCCGCCAACAATGTCAACATCGCCCAACGCGCCATTGGTGGCGAAGAGAATCTGGGCGACGTGACCGAACTCACCCTCGAATGTCGCGACTGGGAAGGTCGCCTCGATTCGTTGGTCTGGTTCCTCTACGATTTGGAAACCCGCAAAGACGCCATGATGGACGTGCGCGCCCTCACCATCAAGCCCAACGCCAAGAAGCCGGGCATCTTGCAAGGCTCCTTCACCTTGAATTGCGCCTACATGCGTCAAGCCGCCGAATAATTTGGAATTTCCCTTTAAGGAGTAGTGAATATGCGTAATCTCACCACATTAAGCGTCCTCGGAGCCATGGTCCTGCTGACCGGCATTGCCGAAGCACAGACCCGCGCCACGCGTACCCCGTCCATTCGCCGAACGGGAACGACCGCCACCCCGCGTGCCACCACCGCCAATGCTCGTACTGGCAACACCGCTGCGAATGGTACAACTGCCGCTGCCGCAACCGCCGCCACCTCCTCCACCGAAGTGGCCCAGCAGCTCTCTAAGGCCGAACGTGGCAAGGGCGGTCGCCCCAAGTTGAAATTTGACAACGCCCCTGCCGAACTCTTCTTGCAGATCTACTCGCAGGTCACCCACCGCACCTTGCTCACCTCGCCGGATGTGCCCAAGGTCACGATGAGCTTGCGTTCGACCGATGAAGACAACTGGACCGATGAAGAGTACATCCAGGCCATCGAACAGCAACTCCAGCTCAATGGCATCGGTTTGATTCCCGTCGGCGAACGTTTTGCCTTGGTCGTGCCCTTCAAGAGCATCGGCCAGCAAGGTATCGAAACCTTCTTGGAAATCCCGCCCGCCGGTCGTCACCCTGAAGAGGGCCGCATTGTGCGTCAGATTTTGACGCCTAAGCATGTCTCGGCTGAAGAAGCACAGAAGGTGATTGAAGGCTTTAAGCGCCCCGATGGTCAGATTCAGTATTTGGAACGCACCAACTCCCTCCTGGTCACCGATACGCAGGAAAACGTCAATCGCATGATTGAAATCTTGACCTTCATCGACAAACCCTTGCCCGTCTTGGAAGAGGTGCAGGTCTATCCGATTCGCTATGCCAAGGCAGCCGATGTGAAGAAGTCCTTGGAAGAATTCGTGGAAGCCTCGCGCGAACAGGATGAGAAGAGCAAAAAGTCCACGGCCGCCCCGCGTGTGGGCAATTCGATTAGCGGTGGCATGCAGCGTGGCGTCTCCATCCAACGTCAGTTGCCGGGCGTGACCCGTCCGGGCGCTCCCGTGGAAGAGGTTGCCACCTCCAATGATGCCCTTGTGAATGATGCCGACCGCGGCATGATCCGTGGCAAGGTGCAGATCATGGCGGACGAACGCTCCAACCAGTTGATTATCGTCACCCGCCCCTCCAACATGGCCTTCTTCGAACGTATCATCAAGGTCTTGGATATTGAAACGGCTCCCGAAATCGCCGTGGAAATCATCCGTTTGAAGTACGCTCAGGCCGAAACAAAGGATTCGAACAAGGGCGTAGCCGACTTGCTCAACGACTTGATCGACTCGAGTTCCTCCAAGAAGGACGATGCCGATACGCGCAATGCCAGCAACAATGCCAGCAAGAGCAACTTGACGAACCAACAAGACAGCACCCCCAAGCAGCCCGCCTCCCTCTCCTCTTCCTCCAAGAGCAAGCTCGGCGAATTGCGTAAGGAAAATATCAAGATCTTGGCTGACAGCCGTATCAACGCCGTGATGGTCATGGCCTCCCCCGGCGACCTCGCCGCCATCAAGGACATCATCGCCGAAATGGACGTCCCCGTGGCACAGGTGTTGATTGAAACCGTGGTGCTTAGCGTGGGCTTGAGCGACCAGATTTCGACCGGCATCCAGTGGGTCAAGCGCGTGGATGATAGCAACAACTACCGCGACTCCTTTGGTGGCGGTGGCGCAGGTTCGTTGACGCCGCAGAACCTCTTTGGTAATACCACCACGACCACCACCGGCACGGGCAGCGATGGTTCGTCGACCACGACCTCCTCGGCCACAAGCATGATTGGCCAAGCCATTGGTGCAGCCAGCGGTGGTGCCTCCTACTATGGCACCATTAACAATTGGAACCTTGACTTCTTGCTCCACGCCGCTGAAAGCGACAGCATTACCAAGGTGCTCACCTCGCCCATCTTGATGACGCAGGACAACAAGGAAGCGACCCTCGAATCGACCGAACTCGTCTATCTTTATAATGGTATGAAGTACATGGGTTCCTCCTACAGCGGTTCAGACTACCAGCCTGACATTAAGCAGGAAGAAATGGGTCTTAAGATTACCGTCACCCCGCGTATCAACCCCGATGGCACGGTGGTCTTGGAATTTGAAGAAACCTTCCAACAGTTAGGCCCCAAGAAGGTCATCCCTGGCTCGGGCACGCGTGACAAGAATGGTAACGTGACTGAAGGTTCGTGGGACTCCCCGTTGAGCCGTAAGATCTCGGGTAGCATCTCCGTAAGCAATGGCCAGACGGTGGTTATTGGTGGTCTCGTGACGCAGACGAAGGTGGAAGAAGAAAGCGGTATTCCGATTCTCAAAAACATCCCTGTCGTGGGCAAGTACCTCTTCGGTTACACCTCTGAAAAGGATGAACGCAACGAATTGCTCGTCTTCTTGACGCCCTATGTCTTCGAATCCTCGGATGAAGCACAGGAAGAAGCCCGTCGTCGCAAGGACTACTTGGACGCCACTGGCGTTTGGAACAAGGGCTGGTCGAAGTCTGACCTCGCAGATATGACCGACGAAGAAGATATGCTCCGTCGTGATGCCAACCGCCGTGAGTACGAAACTAAGCAGTTGAAGACCCGCGCCAAGCGTTCGGAAGCTCAGCGCGAACACGATCGTAAGATGGAAAAGATGCTCAAGGACTCCATCCGTCGTAAGCGTGAAGCGCTCGAAGACGAACGTGAAGAGCTCAAGGACGCGGAGATTCAGGACCGCGAAAAGGAAATTGAAGAAGAGCAGATGATGCATCGCGCCCTGCTCAAGGATATCATGGAATCCAACGCGGCCGAGATGGAAGCGTTGGATGAGGAGGCCGCAGAATGAAGTTGACCGCAGAACAAGAGGCCCTTGTCCGTCAGTGGGTGGCAGAGGGTGCTTCGCTCAGCGATGTGCAGAAGCAAATCCGC
>JAFYMU010000145.1 GCA_017548245.1 Kiritimatiellia bacterium
CCATTAAAGTAATAACTGTCATAGCCTCGCTCATCACCTCTAGGGAAGTGACAGAAACTTGCTCCCGGTGTTTCAACCTTAAGATTGCTCATGATAGCTGTTTTACCTGCATCAACTCCTATAATATACAACCAAGCTTTTTTATTGCTGTTACCGTGGACGGTGGCAGGATGGCGCGTTTGGCGAAGCAAACGCACGCAGGGCATTCTCTTTGCTTCGGCGCAGACGCGTTTTGCCAACATTAAACCCTCGTTGAGACAACGCCTCTGCCGTTTGTTGCCCGCGCTCTTCTTGTTCGGCCTCTTGCTGCTGATTGTGGGTGCTGCGGGACCGCGCACGTTGTTGTCGCGCGAGGTGCGTTCGTCGGATGCGTTAGCCGTGATGATGGCGGTGGACATCTCGGGTTCGATGCGGGCCTTGGATTTGAGTGAAGGACGCAATGACCTCACGCGTTTGGATGTGGTGAAGCGTGTTTTTAGTGACTTTGTGGAACAACGCCCCGAGGATTTGATTGGGCTTGTGAGCTTTGGTGGTTACGCGAGTGTGCGTTCGCCCTTGACGGCCGACCATCGTGCGCTGTTGCATACGCTTGATGGGGTGTACATTCCTGGTGATAAGGGGGCGGTGGACGAACGGGGGCGCCCTGTGACGCAAGATGAGTTGATGACGGCCATCGGTGATGGTTTGGCCGTGAGCGTGATGCGTGTTAAGGATGCCGAACCCAAGACCAAGATTGTGATTTTGCTCTCCGATGGCGAGAGTAATGCCGGCGCGGTGACACCGATGGAAGCGGCGAAGGCGGCTGCGGCTTTGGGCATTCGTGTGTACACCATTGGTGCGGGGTCGACAGGGCTTGCCAAGGTGTGGACACGTGACTTTGCGGGACGCAAGGTCTTGGAGAATCTGCGCACCTCGTTGGACGAAGAGACGCTCAAGAAGATTGCTGAAATCACTGGGGGTGAATATGCGAATGTGCGCGAACCCCAACAGTTAGAAGCCTTTTTGAAGCATATTGCCGCCCTTGAAACCACACAGGTGGAACGTCAAGTCTACGCACGTTACACCTCGCATGCGTGGGGATGGTTGGTGAGCGGCGGTATTTGTTGTTTAGTAGCCGTGGCCCTCTTAACGGCATGGACAAGGAGACCCATTTAATGGCAACCGAAGTGGCAATTACCGCGGCAGATCTCTGCCATGCCTTTGAAGCGGTATTGGAACAGATTCCCGAACATCCGTTGACCGATTGGGTGCAGCAGGCGCACGTGGTCGCGGGGGGGATGCGTCCGGGGAATACAGCCTTTATGCGTAAGCTCCTCGTGAACCGTTTTGGCGGTCACTTGCAGAAGTATGACAAGAACGTGGCGGGCTTTTTGCGTAATCATATGCCTGAAGCTCGGTTGCTCTCCATGTTGGATGCGGAGGAACTGCAGAAGCGGCGCGGTTTGTTGACGGTCTTCTTCGGGAAGGCGCGCTTTATCTTGGCGTTGTTGCAAGACGCCCGCGAAACGGTTCGTGACGATGCGGCCCGTTGGATGAACGAGAATACGGCGGAATTGCCCGAGGAAGAGGTGGCCCAAAAACAGGTTCGCGCCATCTTTGCACCCGTGGCCAATCTTGGGCAGGGCGGTTCGCCCGAGGGTAACAAACGGTTGCGCGAGGCGTTAACGTTGGCCGAACAGCAGATTGAAGTCTTGAAGAAAGAGGCAAAACGCGATCGTCGCATGGCCGAAGAAGCGGCTCAAAAACGCGAACGTGAGCAGCGCGACCTGTTGGCCACCAAGGACTTTGCCATCGCAGAGGCCAAACGCCTTGCCGAACAAGCTGATGCCGCCTTGCAACGTGAGACCGCGTTGCGCGATTTGCGCGTGAAAGAGTTGCTCGCCGTGCGTCAGGTGGATCTCTTCCGTGGGTGGTTGAAACCCATGTGTGCTGTGGAGACGCTTTTGGAAGAGGGGAAACATAAACCCTTGTTGGAACGCGTCCAGGTCGTGTTGGAAGCCCAACGCAAAGCCGACCGCGCGGCCTCGCGTCACCATGAGGCCGAACAGCAATTGAAGGCCGTTGAAGCCGCCCTTGCTGAGGTGGAACAAACCCTCTCCGTGGCCCAGGTGGTCCTGCCCGAACTGCAAGCGGTCTGCGATGAATTGCGCGTCCAACGCGATGCCTACCGAACTCAACTCTATCCCGAGAAGAGCGCCTTCTCGGCCTTGGCGACCGAATTGGCGGCGCGCATTGACCGTTGCACCGAAGCGGATTACTACCAGGTGCGCGAGTGGTTGAAGTTGAATGAAGAGCTCAAGGTCATCTCGGCGGCCGAGGCAAAGGCCTTGCGAACCCGTTTTAACCATCGTGTCGCGCTGTGGGCGGCGACCCATCCTGAATTGAAGGCCGAAGATTTGGTGTTGGAACCCGAAAGCGAGTCGGACGCCATTCGTCGTCGCAATCCGATTTTGGCCGATGCGATTGCGGGAAAACGCGAGATGATGTTGTTCCTTGATGGCCATAATATGCTCAATGGCATCAATCGTTTTCGTCAGCGGCGTGGGCGTCCGCAGACCCACGAAGAGGCGCGTACGCGATTGGAAAAGGAGGTCGCACGCCTCTTTGGTCAGTTGCCATTGGTCGCGGTGAATCTCGTGTGGGATGGTTGCGCAAAGACCAATCACAACCTCTGCGAGAATGTGCTCGTGCACTTCTCGGGCGGTACGGGCGAACATCGCGCAGACCGTTACATCATCAATCAAATTGACTACTACAAAGACCAAACCGACCTGCCGATGGTGCTCGTGACGGACGATAATGGATTCGCTGGCGATGCACGCAAACGCGGGGTACAGGTCTGTCGATTACACGATTTTGAGGCCTTTTTAGATGTGCCACTTGCCTAAGTTATCGGAACGCGCACAGGCCCTTTTGAGGCAACAAGCCGCTCCTGAATGGCAGGATTGGCAATGGCAGTTGGCCCATGCGTTGACAGCGGATGATTTTGGGGTGACGGATTGTGCCGCCTTTCCCATGCGTGTCACGCCGTACTATGCTTCGTTAGCCGATTTGACCAATCCAGAAGACCCCATCTTGCGTCAGTTTTTGGCGGCACCAGAGGAGGGGATTGACGATGGCTTTTCGGCAGACCCTTTTGGTGAAACGGCTCATGCGGCGGTCGCGCCAGGGATTAAGCAACGCTATGCCGATCGCATGCTCGCGATGATGAATGTGACGTGCTCGACCTACTGCCGTCACTGCACGCGGCGTGGATTGTTGGACACGGCGCGACGAGCGCAGTTGGAGACGTTGGTGGAGGCGATTCAGGCGCGCCCAACGGTTCGTGAAGTCTTGCTCTCGGGGGGCGACCCCTTAATCTTGCCAGACGATGAAGTGGTGCGTTGGGTCGAAGCGATTGCGGCCTTACCTCAGATTGATGCGGTGCGCCTCTGCACGCGAACGCCAGTGGTGTTGCCGATGCGTTGGACTGAAGCGTTGGTAAAACGGTTGGCTACCTTTGAAAAGGTCTGGGTGCAGACGCAGTTTAACCATCCGAAGGAGTTGACGCCTGCGGTAGAAGCGGCGGTGGCGCGGATGGTCAATCACGGGCTTCTAGTCTCCAATCAGAGTGTGCTATTGCGCGGCATCAACGATGACCCTGAAGTGATGGCATCCCTCTGCGCGGGGTTGCAACGACGTCGCATTCGTCCGTACTACATCTTTGTCTGTGATCCGATCGCGGGCATTAGCCATTTCCGAACCCCTCTGGCGGACGCAAAACGGTTGCGCGACTATCTCTTAACGCATTTGGGCGGCTTGGCCTGTCCGCGTGTGGTGGCGGATTTGCCCGAGGCGAATCACAAAACCGATATCTAAAATCCGCTAAATGACTGAAAAGACCGCGATTTCTCGTGTTGATGTGTAACAAAATCTACACCAAAGCACGAGAAACTTGGTATAATGTGCCTGTTTGTTCTTTAGATCCCTTTTTTTGAAACCCGTTTGAACGAGGTTAAATTGATTATGCAAGAGACGAAAATTGTAAAGCCTACCTTCGGTGAAAAGATTACGATGGGGGCTGATGGCAAGTTGAATGTGCCGAATTTCCCGATTATTCCCTATGTGGAAGGCGATGGCACGGGCCCGGATATTACGGCCGCCGCAATGATTGTGTGGGATGCGGCAGTAAAGGCAGCATATGGTGATTCGCGTAAGATTGCATGGATGGAAGTCTATGCAGGTGAAAAGTCGAACGCCGTGTATGGTCCGAATACGTGGTTGCCGGATGAAACCGTTGAAGCATGTCGCGACTATCTCGTTTCGATTAAGGGCCCCTTGACGACGCCGGTGGGCGGTGGTATCCGTTCGATCAACGTGGCGATGCGTCAGTTGTTGGATCTCTATGTCTGCTTGCGCCCGGTGCGTTGGTTCCGTGGCGTGCCTTCTCCTGTGTTGCATCCTGAATTGACCGACATGGTGATTTTCCGTGAAAACACGGAAGACATCTATGCGGGTATCGAATGGATGAATGGCACTCCTGAAGCACAGAAGGTGATTGATTTCTTGATGAACGAAATGGGCGTGAAGAAGATTCGCTTCCCTGAAAGTTCGTCGATTGGTATCAAGCCCGTCTCCTTGGAAGGTAGCGAACGCTTGATTAAGGCTGCAATTGATTACGCCATTGACAATGACCGCGCCTCGGTGACCTTTGTGCACAAGGGCAACATCCAGAAGTTCACGGAAGGTGCTTTCCGCGACTGGGGTTATGCATTGGCAAAGCGCGAATATGGTGCAACGGTGATTGGTGACGGCCCGTGGTGTTCGTTGAAGAACCCGAAGACGGGTAAGGAAATCATCATCAAGGACTGCATCTGCGACGCCTTCTTGCAGCAGATTTTGACCCGCCCTGCAGAATACGATGTGATTGCTACGCTCAACCTCAATGGCGACTACGTCTCTGACGCATTGGCCGCTTGCGTGGGTGGCATCGGCATTGCGCCTGGCGCGAATATCAACAATACTACGGGTGTGGCCGTCTTCGAAGCAACGCACGGCACGGCGCCGAAGTATGCAGGTTTGGACAAGGTCAATCCTGGTTCGCTCATCCTCTCGGGCGAGATGATGTTGCGTTACATGGGTTGGACGGAAGCGGCTGACAAGATTATCGCCGCAATGGACAAGGTGATCGCCGACAAGACGGTGACCTATGACTTTGCTCGTTTGATGCCGGATGCCAAGGAAGTCTCTTGTTCGGGCTTCGCAAAGGCACTCGCAGCGGCAATGGCCTAAAGGGTTAAAATGACGGCGCTGACGGTATTTCTTTTGGTGGTGATTGCGGTTCTGATGGGAATCGCAGTCGCCTTGTTGTATAAACTCCTTCAGCGTCCGAGCCCCTTGACGCGAGACGAATTGCCCGCCACGTTGGATCCTCGGAGTCTTGCAGAGACCGAACGTCGCTTGGCGGAGCAATTGGCCCAACGCTTCACGCAGCTTGAAGTGAAGGAAGATGTGATTGCCCGTGCGCAACGTGAAGAACTCGCGGGCGCCTTTAAGTCCCGTTCGGAAGAGAATGCGCGGTTGTTGGAAACCCATTTGCGTGAAGTGCGCGAGAGCCTGAAGGCAATGGGTGGCGTAAATGACGGCATTCAACGTTTGGGCGAGGGGGTGCGCCGCTTTAATGCGCTCCTTTCCAACGTGAAGACGCGTGGCGTTTGGGGCGAAGTGCAGTTGGAACGGTTGTTGAGCGAACTCTTTGTGGCAGGACAGTTCGAAAAGAATGTCAAGCCGAATCCCCGCAGCAATAAGATTGTTGAATTTGCGTTGAAGTTGCCAGGGGCAGAAGAGGGGAAGTCGATTTGGTTGCCGATTGACTCAAAGTTCCCGTTGGACGCTTACGATGGCGTGCAGGCCGCAATGGATGCTACCTCGCTAGAGATCGCCAAACGTGCCCTGGCTGATCGCGTTAAACTCTTTTCTACACAGGTCGCACAGTACATTACGCCGCCGTACACGACCGACTTTGCAATTATGTTTGTGCCCGTTGAAAG
>JAFYMU010000146.1 GCA_017548245.1 Kiritimatiellia bacterium
CTTCGCGGCATAACGTGCATAGTACGCTGCCGAACGGTCCACCTTCGAGGGGTCCTTACCCGAGAACGCGCCACCGCCGTGTGCGCCCACGCCGCCGTAGGTGTCCACGATAATCTTGCGACCCGTAACACCCGAGTCACCAGCCGGGCCACCAATCACAAAGCGGCCCGTCGGGTTGATGTGGAAACGCGTATCGTTGGTGAGCAATCCCGTCGAGGCGAGCGATTCGCGAATCACCGCTTCCAAATCGGTGTGAATGCGTGCTTCAGGCACATCACGCGTCTGGTGCGAACACACCACATCCGTAATTGCCAAGGGGCGACCGCCATCGTACAACACCGAGACCTGCGCCTTTGCATCCGGACGCAAGTAATCAATGGTGCCCGCATGACGCAATGCCGCCAAATCCTTCAAGATGCGGTGCGATGCGACCAACGGTAACGGCAAGAATTCAGGCGTTTCATTCGTGGCATAACCATACATCATGCCCTGGTCGCCTGCGCCCTGGTCTTCGGGATCTTCGCGTTCGACGCCACGATTAATGTCGGGCGACTGCGCGTGCAAATTGTTCACATAGGCGAAATCGTGGTAACTGAAACCTTCGCTCGGATCATCGTAACCGATGCGCTTAATCACCTCAGCCGCCAAGGCCTTCGTGTTCACCGTTTCAAAGCCACGGCACGTAATTTCACCCAAATTGACCACTAAATTGGTGCCGACTGCCGTTTCGCAAGCCACATGTGCGCGATCGTCCAACGCTAAGCAAGCGTCCAACACGGCATCAGAAATCGCATCGGCAACCTTGTCAGGATGGCCTTCCGAGACCGATTCTGACGTATAAACATGGCGAGTATTTAACTTACTCATAGTGTCCTTTCCGGACTCGAATGTTAACCAAAAAAAGAACAGTGCACTTGCATGCACTGTTACGACTAATTCGGTTTATCCGAGTGCCTCCCTTTTAGCGTAACAGTGTGTTAACCATCTACGTCCGCAAGCCGGAGAGCTTTCAAATCAACGTAAATGGAATGCCCATTATACCACAAACCATCTCGCAATGGGAAATCACTCCAACAAATGCGTAACTTGTTGGGGTGGGGTGCGTTTGTATGGGGTGCATTGTTCATGACTTGAGATGAGGAGGATGCAATGGTTTTGAATATGAAGGAGTTGCGGGATTTGATTCAGATGAATCCCGGAATGGATTTTACGGTAAATACGGAGAATGGTGAGTATCAGTGTGCGCGAAGGGGTTCGCCTGAGGTGGCCGTGGACACGCCGATGGGGAATGTGCTCTTTCGGAGTCGTGTACTGACGGCCATTATGGAGGAGTTGAAGTTAACGCCTGGGAATCAGTTTCTGGCGGAGTTGTGCGCGGCATTAAAGTTTGGGTCAGCGACGGCAAAGGGGGCGGTGGAGGAGGTGTTGGATTCGGCGACGTTGGATCGTGTGCTCACGATGGCCGAGTCTTACCGTTTGCAACGAACGCAGGTCTTTGAGCAGTTGAATGCCTTTGAAAGCTTGAAGCAGGATGTCAAGTTACAGGAGTTGATTCGGAATGCGGATTCGGCTACCTTGAAGATGGTGCAACGTGATTTGGTGCTGGAGGCGCAGGCGGTTAAGGCGGAACCCTATTATCGGTTTTTGAACCCACTTATTTGCAAGGAGGATGTCTATCGCGCAGTCTCAAATTTGTTGGCGATGGTGGCGACGATTTCCGAACATCCTCACTATGATCGTAAGGGGCTGACGGAGTTTCTCTCCGCGCATCGAGAGTCCTTTTGCCACCGCGCAGTAGCGTTGATGCAACGCGACCAGCTGAATGTCTCGCGCGATTATCGGAAAATGATCGCGTGTACAGTGGAGGCGTTGAATGGGATGCAACAGGAGTTGCGTCTTCGCAATACGCCGCGCACAGCAGAGGAGGCCACGCGGAAACAGTTGTTGGAGGCGATGGATTTACGGTCAAAGTGTGCCGATCCACAGGTGTTGCCGGCGTCGTTAGCGGAGATCATGCGCCACCAGATTGTGACGGGTGATGCGGAGGTGGTGAAGGCTTATCGGCAGGGATTGGATTCCAAAGTAACGGTCGCAGTGCCGTATCTCGTTGGACAAGGGGAACAGACCGTTTGGGGAACGGATCAGGTTCGCCAGATTACGGAAACGTGTGTGCGCGAGGCGTTCGCCGAGAAGTCTCAGGAGAAGGATTGGAACTCCTTTTGGATGAATTGTATGAAGGTTCAAGAGGCGGATATTAAACGTGGGGGAAGGCTGACCTTAGGGGAAACAACACTTCCCAAAACGGTGAAGGTGGCGGATATTCAGAATGCGATGGAGGGCTTCTTTGAGTTAAAGACCCATCCAGAGAATCTCCCCTTGGCGGCTGCGTGTGCCTTTTTAGGTCAACAAGCGGGGATTATTACCACCTTTATTCACCCGGCATATGAAAATGTGGGGCTCTCATTATATGATTTTAAGGGTGGTGATTCGGGTGTGGAGAATACGCAGATGAACTTTTTCGTGACGCGCACTGCGGAGGGGTTTGATTTGGATATGGTGTACAACGTGAATCAACCGCAGCACTATATTGACTACTACAATAGCAATCTCACGCAATGTCCCTTGGATGGTCGTGTACAAGGAAATTTTGTGAATCGTAGCCAACGGTTTTCTGTCGCGCTTGAACAGGGGCGTCCAGTGATTCGCTTGCCGCAGGCGGGGAAACTGCATTATCGGTTGCAAGCTTACGAACCGCCCTCTGATTTTGGTCAGGTCGTTCGTGATGCCATGGGTTCGCCCACCTTTGCCAAACGGCTTCAGGCGGATTTAAAGCAACGCTTGGAGAGTCATCCTGACAACGCAACGGAGTGGAAGCCGATTCTAGAGTCCTTGCCCAAATTACAAGCGTTAATCGCCAACCAACGTGAATTTCTTGTTCAACGCGTGGGGAGTGCTTTGGAACGAAATCAGCGGGCAGGGATTCCAAAAGAACTGGGTATTGTGAGGATGTGCGGCCTTCAACTCATGAGTAATGTACACCCCTCTGAAACGCCACAAGAGGTTTAATGGCGGCAGAACATTTGCTCAGTTCATTTGCTTGCGGAAAAGACGTTGGCAGTTCTGAAGCGCAACGAAGGGTTAAGGGGTGGGCGAACGCAAGAGCACGCAAGCAAAGGCGCCATCGTGCGTTGCATCGGGCAATTCCAACTGGCAGTCGCCTTGGGGGAATTCGGGATGGTTGGCCAAGAAGGCCGCAATCTGGCGTTCGTTCTCATCGGGTTCAATCGAACACGTGGAGTAGACCAACCGTCCCCCCGGCGCGACCTGACGGGCACAGTTTTCCAATAGGGCGCGTTGGGTCTCCAAGAGGGCCTGCAACTTCTGCGTTGTCCAGGTCCAACGTGCATCTGGACGACGTCCAAAGACACCGGTATTGCTACACGGGACGTCCAAAAGAATGGCGTCAAAGGTGCCAAAGTCGGCTTGCGTGGCATCGGCTTGCTGCAGACGAACGCGTTCGGCCAAACCGCAACGTTGCAAGGTGTCGCGCAGCGTATCAATGCGCGTCGCGCTAAATTCATTGGCGACGAGGGTGTCACCCGCTGCCAATCGTGCTGCGAGTTGGGCGGTCTTACCTCCCGGTGCCGCACAGGCGTCAAGGATGCGCATCCCGGGTCGTGCGTCAACCAGATTGACGGCGTGGCGTGTCGCGGCGTCTTGTACCACAAAGGCGCCCTAGGCATAACCCTCAAGGGTGGTGATGGGCGTGTGGCGCGGAACGATAAAGGTGCCTTCAGGGTCGGCCGGGTGGGGCGTGCATCCCGCAGGTGCCGCGTGCGGTGGCAAGGGGCGAACGCAGACGGAGGGCGTACCACGCATTGCTTCTGCGATGGCGCGGGTGCGTTCCACCCCGTAGGTCTTGTGCCAACGCTCCCACAAGGCTCTCGGGATGTCCCATTGGAGATAGTCGGGTTGCTTGGCAAGGGCGGCGAGGAGGTCTTCCTTCTCGCGCTGGATACGGCGCAGAATGGCATTGACGAACTTTGCCGCATCGCGTCCAATCGGCTTCGCGGCCTCAACGGTTTCGGCGATGGCAGCGTGTTCGGCCATGCCGGGCATGACGAGGAGTTGGGCGGCGCCAATCATCAAGGCGGCCCAGAGTTCGCCCGTCGGCATACGCTTCACGCACTGTTTGAGCACCCATTCCAACGATAACCTCCGTCGCAAGACGGCGCTCGTCAATTCCAAGGCGTCGGCATGGTTCGCCGCCGTCTTGAGGGTTTGAGCAGGGAAGAGCCCCCGAATGCGCCAGAGGGCTAAGGCAAAGATGGCATCACGACGCGCACTCATCGGCAGGCTTCCTTAAAGGCGGCAGCGGAACGTTCAATGATGTCGCGTTCCACGGCGCAACACAAACGGATATAACCCGGCATGCCAAAGCCGCGTCCAGGCACGGCGATGATGCCGTGTTCCATCAATTTGGCGCAGAAGGCAACGTCATCGCCGCCGGGAACTTGCGGGAAGAAGTAGAAGGCACCCTGCGGTTTGGCAAAGGTGAGGCCTGCTTCGGTGAGCACGCGTGCCATGGCTTGACGGCGATCGTCGTAAATCTGCAAGTCAACCTGTTCGTCCAAGAGCGCTTGGGCGAGGCGTTGGCCCAAGATGGGGGCGTTCACATAACCCAAGGTGCGGTTGGTCATTGTGACGGCGGCCAAGAGGGTGTCAAGTCCTTCAAGCGAAGGATTAAAGGCAATGTAACCGATACGTTCGCCCGCAAGGGAGAGGCTCTTGGAGAAGGAACCCAACACCACGGCATAAGGCGAGAGCGGTAAGACGGGCGGAACGCTCACGCCGTCAAAGGCGAAGAGACGGTAGGGTTCGTCCGAGAGGATGTAGATGGGGCGTTCACGCGTTTGGTTCAGGGTGTTGACGGCTTCTGCCAATTGTTTGAGCGCTTCTGCACTGTAAACGGCACCCGTCGGGTTATTCGGCGAATTGAGGAGGATGACGCGTGTCTTCTCGGTGACCTTGGCGAGGAGGGCTTGCGGGTCCAATGAAAAGGTCGGCCCTTGCATCGGCACGGGCTTGAGTACGCCGCCGAAGTGGCCGCAGTAAAAACCGTATTCGACAAAGTAGGGGGCGGGCACCAAAACCTCGTCATCGCGTTCCAATACAGCGCGGAAGAAGGCGACAAGCGCACCTGCCGCACCCACCGTTACGATGAGGTGCTTGCCTTCAAGGGGGCACTGTTGTTCTTGCGTGAGTTTTTGTGCCAAGGCATCGCGGAAGGTGGGGAGTCCGGCATTGGGCATGTAGCCGAGGCCGCAGGGGCGAACCGCATCGTCGGCCAGAGCGTGCAGCACTTCACGGGCCTTCTGGGGCGGCGGAACGTCTGGGTTACCCAAGGAGAAGTCAAAGACGCGGTCGGCGCCACGTTGACGTTTGAGTTCGGCGCCTGCTTCAAACATGCGGCGAATCCAAGAGGCGTTGGTCAAAGCGGATTGAATGTCGGAGGCGATGAGTTGTGCCATGGGGTCCCTCAAAGAACGAGTCAATTAACAGGAGACAAAGCCGTCAAGCGTAATGCGTGCGGCGGGGATAACAGGAAGGGGAAGGAAGGCAAGCGCCAAGAAGGGGTTGGAGAGCGTTGTTCCGGTCGCGTGCGCGGCGTGGTGGAGGCGTTCCAACGCGGCGGCAACGGCTTCCCACGGTTGGTCGCTGAGGAGGCCGCCAATCGGCAAGGGGAGGTGTCCCGTGACGCGGCCACCATGAACGACCGCAAAACCGCCGCCGCAGTCACGCAGGGCATTCGCGGCCATGGCCATTGCTCCAGGCGATGTGCCCACGACGCAGAGGTTGTGTGAGTCGTGGCCAACGGTAGAGGCGAAGGCGCCTTCGGTGAGGTTAAAGCCGTCCACAAGGGCGTGGCCGATACGATTCGATGTCCCGTGGCGGGCAATCAACGCCAGGTGTGCCGGCGGTGTGGTGCAGGCGCTAAGGGGTTTGATTTGGGTCAGCAGGGTGCCTTCTTGCACGTGAATCACGCGGTCGTCCGTGGCGGGCGCAAAGTCTGCTGCGGTGAGGGGTTGGGCGATGCGAACGCTCTCGCGGAAGGCGCTCGGGTCGGGTTCGGCGGGACGTGCCGCGAAGGCGGCCTCGGTGACGAGCACGCCATTGGCAATCACATATTGGGCTCGGCAGTCGGCTAAGTCAGGCATGAGCACGATGTCGGCAATGTAGCCAGGGGCAATCAACCCGCGATGGCGCCAACCGAATTGGCGCGCAGGGGTGAGGCAGGCGGCACGGTAGACCGCCAAGGGGTCGCGTCCCGCTGCGATGGCGTTGCGAATCGCCGCATCAAGGTGGCCCTCTTGTAAGACGTCGCGCGGATCACGGTCGTCGGTGCAGAGGCAGAGCGCATCGGCAAGTTCGGTCGTGAGGAGGGGTGAGAGGGCTTCAAGATTGCGCCCAACGCTACCTGCGCGGATGAGCACGGTCATACCGAGGCGTAACTTCTGCAACGCCTCTTCGGGGTTGCTACACTCGTGGTCATTGGTAATTCCTGCCGCGCAGAGGGCATTGAGGGCATCGCCATCCACCAAGGGGGCGTGGCCATCAATCGGGCGGTCGGAGAAGGCGGCCAATTTTTGGAGTGTATCGGGGGCATTGGTGATCACCCCTGGGACATTCATAAACTCTGCCAGTGCCGCATCGGTGGCGTAGGGGGCAATCGCCGCGCTGTCCAAGATGGCACCGGCCTCTTCGGAGGGCAGGGCTGGAACGCAAGAGGGGATTTGCACCTGTAAGTGCATGAGAAGCGTTCGGGCGGCGGCTCTAAAATAGTCGATGGCGGCTGAACCCGCCACGTTGGCGAGTTCGTGTGGGTCGCACACCGCTGAGGTGATGCCGCGTGGCAACACCATGCGTTCCCACGCTTGTGGCGTCACCATAGAACTCTCAATGTGGCAGTGCGCATCGGTAAAACCTGGCACGGCAATTAATCCATCGGCTTGGAGGATGGTGGTGCCTTCGTAGCCGTCACCAATGGCGGCGATACGGTTGCCACACAGCGCAATGTCGTGGGCTAGATATTCGCCCGTGGTCAAATTGAAGATGCGGGCGCCCTTAATGACCAAATCGGCAGGACGTCGCCGCATCGCGACATCAATA
>JAFYMU010000147.1 GCA_017548245.1 Kiritimatiellia bacterium
ACAATCACGCCAATCACAATCAAAATCAACACGCCAATACCGACACCAATACCAATCATGGCGCCTTTACTTAACCCCTTCTCCTCTTCGGGGAAGAGCGACGCATTCACATTGTCCACCGGCGTCATCGGTTGAGAGGGTTTTAGGGGAACAGTCGTGCTCGTCGTCTTGCTCTTAGCGCCCTTCAACACCACACGCTTCGCGCCACCCTTGCCCGAACCAACCTCCTTGGCAATGTCAGCAAGCAACGAATCATAGTTGGGATAACGGCGGATGGGTTCGGCCTCCAGCATACGCATCACGATTTTGGCAATGCCTTCGGGGCAGCTCGGTGCCACCTCCGTCAACGGACGTGCAGGACCCAAGAGGCGCGCCTTCATCACATCCACCGCCGTCTCACCCTCAAAGGGCGGCACGCCGGCAATCGCGTGGTACAACGTTGCGCCCAACGAATAAATATCTGCGCGCAAATCCACCTTCTGACGACGCAAGGTCTCCGGCGCAATGTAGTATGGCGTGCCCCACACTTCATTGTTCGCGGCCGCCTTTGCACCTGCCAATGCGGCAATACCAAAGTCGGCGAGTTTTGCCTCACGCGCCTCGTTAATCAAGATGTTTTCAGGCTTCACGTCGCCATGAACAAGGCCCTGTTCGGCAGCCGCCTTGAGTCCCTGCGCAATCTGGCGTCCAATGGTCATTGCCGTGGTCGCATTCACAGGGCCATTGGCCATCATCTTATCCAAGGCATCGGGTTGCACCAACTCCATCACCAAATAGGGTTGCCCTTCGCTCTCACCGAAAGCATAGACCCCCACGATGTTGGCGCTGTTCAACCGTGCCGCAGACTGCGCTTCCTTCTTAAAGCTTTCGATAAAGGAGGCATCCTCTTCTGCCTTCTCGCGCAAAATCACCTTCACGGCAATCTTACGTTGCAACCCTGTATCAATGCCCTCATAGACCGCGCCCATGCCGCCAGCACCAATCAGGCGCAGCAAGTGGTACTGACCCAAATGACCAGGCACCATCACCTTCTTCTGGCACGATGCGCACGTGGTTTCAGACAACGGGGCCAAGCCCGCAGGCAACGCTGCACCGCATTCAGGACACACTGGAGCTTCCAAGGGCTGAGCAATAATTCCGGTTGCAATCATGAGACTCCTCACTTTCAAGCAAAACGTTCACGCAGCAGTTGCACTGCCTGTTCCAAAAGGGCTTCATTCATCTCGTGGACCTCCGTCTTATCCCCCAAGCCACGCGGCAAGGTCACGCAGAGCTGTCCACCCAAATGTTCACGGAATTGACGCAAGCCCTCGATGATGGCCAACTTCCCATCCGTTGCACGCAAATTCAACTCATCACACCACACCTTGAGGCCGCACTCCTGCAACGTAGCAATCACGCGCGTAGCCTCCGTGCCCGACACCATGCCGAGCAACGATGCGTAGAGCATATCCAAGGCAATTCCCACCGCCACCGCCTCACCATGCGAAATCTGCCAGCAGGTGATCGATTCCAAACGATGTGCACTCCAATGGCCAAAGTCCAACGGACGCGCCGAACCCCGTTCGAAGGGATCGCCATTGTAGGCAATATGCATCAAATGCAACTCTGCCGTGCGTTGAACCAAATACTCCATCGCATCCAAATCACGCATCCGCAACGCATCTGCGTGTTCCTGAATCCACTGCAAGAAGGCCGCATCCTTGATGACCGCCACCTTGACCGCCTCAGCGATCCCATTGCGCCAATCCTTATCCGACAACGTCGTTAAGAGCGCCACATCATTAATCACGGCATACGGCACAGCGAACGTGCCCAAGAAATTCTTACCCGAAGCGTAATCAATCCCATTCTTAACACCCACCCCAGCATCTGCTTGCGCCAACGTGGTACTATTCACACGAATCATGCGGCACCCACGATGAATAATCGCCGCCGCATACCCCACTGTATCCTGCACTGCGCCACCACCCAACGCAATAAAGGTATCCTTACGACCAAAATGCGTCTGATAGGCCAACTTCACCAACCGCTCAACAGCAGTATCCTGTTTCTTGGCGAATTCACCCCCAGGAATCACCTCAATCGGAGCCGCCAACTCCACCTGATCTGCGTGCGCCATCAACCACGTTGTAATCCGCAACGGCAAATCGGGTTGCGCCTCCTCAAGCCCGCGATCCAAAACAATCAAGACACGATGCGGCCCCACATCCGTCTCATCACGCAAAAGCGCTTGTAACAAGACCTCGCTATCCGCAGCAAAAAGATCTCTGCAAAACGTCACCGGATACTGATACGCCACCGTAAAGCGTTGCTCAAAAGTTTTCATCTCATTGTTAGTATATCAGAATACAGACGCCTGTACACGTCTTTTCTCTTATCTAAGGTAAGAAATGTACACAAAAGAAGGCAATTCCCGCCTCCAATGATGAAAAACGACTGACGAACGACAAATTCCCCTCACAAAAAGAATCATCCAACAGCCGCCGCCATCGGATCATTCCCGCCAATCAATCCTGTTTCAACAACAAACGATAAACGTTATTCCGCGACAACGACAAGATCAACCAAGCCCTCAAGCCTAATCACCCTTCAATCCCGCGCTCATTAAACGCGAATCAAACTGACATTCATCCAAACAATGAACCATTGTTAAAATGAAAATGGTCCATTTCTGGGGTGAGAAGCGCTTGCATCGTGCGCCAATCCAAGCGCAATCGCTAGCCAATTTGAGATAGTGTATGATTCTTTCTGTAAATTGATTTCAGAGGAGAAGAGGTCTTGGAGACAGGACGTATCCTGAAGGAAACACCTACCATCCCCCCTCGCGAGGGGGGATGGTAGGGCGCGCCGATTGTAGTATTCTTGTATAAACCAAAACAAAACAGGAGGTACTATGAAACCGACACCACTAAATGATAGCGAACTCATGGAAATTACGCAACGTTTAATGACTCATGGCACAGAGGCTTTTCTTGAAGTCATGAGTAAGATGTACAATCTTGCGATGAAATTTGAACGCGAATTACATTTGAATGCTTATTCATATGAACGGAGCGAACATCGTACTGGCTACGCAAATGGATTTAAGCCTAAGACGCTTAAAACGGCAGCGGGGATGTTAAAACTAAAGATTCCGCAAGTTCGTGGATCTGAAGAACCTTTTTACCCATCAAGTCTTGTTCGTGGTATTCGTAGCGATCGCGCCTTTAAAATGGCAATCGCTGAAATGTACATCAAGGGTGTTTCAACCCGAAAGATTCAGGATGTTTTTCATGAACTTTGCGGTGTTAATGTTAGCGCAGATCAAGTCTCTCGTGCGACTCGCGAATTAGATGGAGAACTTGAGAAATGGCGTACGCGACGGATTGGCACCGTAAAAGTTCTTTTTGCTGATGCTACCTATCACAAGGTACGAATTGACGGAGTGGTAGTCTCTGCTGCAACGTTTATTGTTACCGGAATTCTCGAAGATGGTCATCGCTCGATTCTTTCAGTTGATACTGATATTAGTGAACATGAATCTCATTGGCATCGTGTTTTTTCGGATTTAAAGCAGCGTGGCTTGCGTGGTGTTCAACTCGTAGTGAGCGACAGCCATGAAGGTCTTCGTGTAGCACGCGAAACCGCTTTCCCTGGTATTCCATGGCAACGCTGTCAGATGCATTTGCAAAAAAATGCACAAGCGTATATCTCAAAATCTTCGATCAAGGCAGACGTTGCAAGCGATATCCGTTTGATCTTTAACGCCCGCTCTCTTGACGAGGCCAATCGTCTACTCAATCAGACCGTTGAAAAGTACGCTAAATCACAGTCGAAGTTAGCCACATGGATGGAAGAGAATCTCCCAGAGGGATTTACAGTCTTTAGATTCCCTGAAGAGGTTCGACAATTTCTGCGAACCAACAATATGACCGAGAACATTAACAGTCAGATTAAGCGAAGAACACAAATCATCCCAGCTTTCCCCAATGTTGCCTCTTTGCTTAGACTAGTCAGCGCCATTTGTGCAGATATTAGTGACACCTGGGAGGTCACGAACTACCGTTATCTTTATGCCGTTAAGAAACTATGAGTCAGCGTGAATTTACAGAAAAAACACTTGCATTGTCTAATGCATTTTAAAGATGCTACCATTTGCATTTTTAACGCGATCTTTCTTTTAATTTGAGGAAATAGAGGTGCGCTTAGCGTCCTACACCACATACATACTCGACAAAGCAATTATTTAACTCTACATACGCTCTAAAAAATTAAGAAAGCGGAGGTTATATCCTCCGCTTTCTTAATTGCACATCGTAAATATTATTCCCTGACAATTACAAGGTCCACCAATCCTTCAATTTTAGAAGGACGTTCCTCTACAAAATATCCACGCGGCAGACGTGCGACAAACTTCCCAGGCAAAGCTCCAACCACCACTACATCGTCAACCTTCTTTCCTTCTGCCTTAAAGAGTATTTGCCCCTCTGACAGTGGAATAAACTTGCCGTTCTGCACAATATGTCCCCAGAGATAACCATGCGTTAAATCAATTGTAGTCTTGTCGCTTGTGTCAAACGTACCACCAGTCATTAAGAAATTGAACTCCATCAAACGCAAAGAGCCTAGATTATTCTTAATGCGAATTTTAACTTCAGTATTCTCTAAAACTAAAAATCCTTCATTCCGAATCTGGCACTCCGCGCGCCCCACGAGAGCATTGAGGTCGTCGTGT
>JAFYMU010000148.1 GCA_017548245.1 Kiritimatiellia bacterium
AAAGGGAGATAGGCAAAAGGGGTGGGTGCTGTGTTATGCAGGGGGTTGAAAAATGATTTTGGGCTTGCGGTGGGGACGGTTTGGTGCTATGCTTATGGTGTTGGTACGAATCCTTTTTTGACAGGAGCGATGTATGAACTCTTTTTTACCGATTGCGACGCTTGCGTTTTGCAGTGTTCTCCTTTCTCTTTCAACGGGTTGTCAGAGTGTGCAGCCGAAGATTGGGACGACGGAGACGGTGACGGAGGTGGCGGCAACGCCTGTGGTGCGTTCGGATGAGTTGGTTGCATGGTTGGCTGAGGCGCCGCAACCTGCGGTGGTGACGTGTTCGGTGGAACGTGAGACGGCGCCGGATGCGGTGGATCGCTTTAATGCGTTGTCGGAACGTATTGGTGGTTTGTATGCAACGGTTTATCAGGAGGCTCAGTCGGCGGCTGCGGCCACGGCGGTGGGTGATATGGCGTTGGATGATGTGTTGTCGAAGGTGGCAGCACAGATGACGGGGCCTGAGGGCGCGTCGACCGATTG
This sequence comes from Kiritimatiellia bacterium, assembly GCA_017548245.1. Classification (GTDB taxonomy): domain Bacteria; phylum Verrucomicrobiota; class Kiritimatiellia; order RFP12; family DVOR01; genus Spyradenecus. The sequence goes on from JAFYMU010000148.1 coordinate 529, forward strand.
GAAGACCACGGCGCAGGCGGCTGTGATTGCGAATTATCAGGCCACGATGAAAGAGATTGATACGTGTGGCAAGCAGTTGACGGATTACACGGAATCGTTGCGCGAGGATAGTTCGATTTCAAATTTGACGAGCCGCTTGGAACAGAGCCAGAGTAAGGTGAAGGTGCTCTTCCAATTGGGTAAGGATTCCACAGAGTTAGGTCGTCAGTTGAAGGAAACGTGTGACGGGGTCTCGGCGATTCGTTCGCGTCGTATGGCAACGGCATTGGGCAAGTAAGCGCTGAGATTGTCCCCCATCTGTGCTCCGCTATCGCCGAAAGGGGGTGGCGGAGTCTGTATTTTAAGTGGGTGCTTTCGGACTAAAGGGCTTTGGATAAGGAGTTTTTGTTGTGGCAAGATTAGTGATTTATAAGGATTTCTTGAAGAGTGGGCGTGGCGCGGATCGTGCAACGGCAACGTTGGCCAATACAATGGTGCAGTGCGGCTACGAGGTGCATGTGATTACGCGGCAAAAGGCCACGGAACCGTTGTCCGTGACCTTTGACCCGGCGATTACGTGCCATGCGTTGCCGATGCGGAAGCGTCCGATCGCACGCTTGTTGAATAAGTGGTTGTTGTCGTCGGCTGTGGGCGAACAGCTTTTGGCGCGTCTCTTCCCAAGTCTGGATTTGGTGCGGCAGCATTCGTTGGCATTGCAACGCTTGGTTCGGGAGATTCAGCCCGATGTGGTTGTGGTGGCGGGTTCGAATGAGTGCGTGGATTTGCTCTTGGCTGGGCCCGTACCGATGCCCGTGGTGATGATGTTCCATGTCTATCCGCCTGAATGTTTCCGTAAGAACAAGTATCGCCGCGCCTCGCGTCTGAAGGCGGTGTTGCCTTGGGTGTCGGAGTGCCAGGTCTTGTTGCCCTCGCATCGTGAGACCTTGGGGATGTACACGACGGCACCCGTGACGGCCATCGGCAACGGGATTAATTGGCCGGTGGACGAACCCCTTCCAGCGTTCGCCTCGCGTGAGAAGCAGATTGTGTATGTCGCCTATTTCACAAAGGATAAGAACCACCTGCAGTTGTTGCAGGCCTTTGCCCAACTCCAGGCGCCAGAGTGGACGTTGGAACTCTACGGATCGGGTTCGCCAGAGTGGGAGACGCGGTTGCGTTCGGCAGCGGCGGAACTCGGTATCGCCGATCGCGTCCACTTTATGGGCGTCACGCATCTGCCGAAGCCGATTCTGTTGCGGTCGGGGATCTGCGCGTTTCCGTCCAAGGTGGAGGGCTTTGGTTTGGCGCTTGCCGAGGCGATGTGGTGCGGTCTGCCCTGCGTCGGCTTCAAGGATGCGCCAGGGGTGAGCGAACTGCTGTCGCATGAGGCCAATGGGCTTCTGGTGGAGCCAACAGTAGAGGCCTTCGCCGCGGCATTGCAACGGTTGATTGACGACGCTGGCCTGCGCGAACAATTGGGTTCGATTGCCGCCAAGACTGCCCGTCGCACCTTCTCGCAGGCCACGAATGTGCAGCAGTGGGATGACCTTTTCCAACGTCAATTGCAGAAATCGCATACGCAAAACCCGTTGCAAGCGGCTGAAGAAACGGTAAAAACGACTGCTCTCACCCCCTCAAATCCTTGATTTAAGGCACTTTTAGGGTGAAAAATGCGATAAAAGCTTGATATTTCAACTTTCCGCTTGCATTCTCCTCCTTAAAAAGCCATAATAACAATATCAGCGGTGGATGACCCGCCGTACAACTACACCAAGAAGGAGTGACTTGAACATGGCTAAGAAAGTTAAGCCGATGACCAAAGCAGAAATGATTGCACGCCTCGCTGACGAGACGGGTTTCACCAAGGTCTGCGTTGAAGAAACCTACAATGCCATCTTGGCTCTCGTGGCCAAGGAAACCAAGAAGGCTGGCGCATTCTCCCTTCACGGCCTCGGCAAGTTCGCAGTGGTGAAGCGTAAGGCTCGCATGGGCCGTAACCCCGCCACCAAGGAACCGATGAAGATTCCTGCAAAGAGCGCAGTGAAGTTCACGATCTCCAAGATGGTCAAGGACCAGGTGCTCTCCAAGTAAGGTTAGCCCTTGTGACAGAAAAGACAGGCACGGATCCCGTGCCTGTCTTTTTTTGTTTCGCAAAGGCGCAATAGACGGAGCGTCCTGACGGCGAAAAGCGTACACGCGAAGGGACTAAAGGGACAGAAGAGACAAAGGACTTTGAATTACAGTCTTTTGGGTATCTCCTTGATGTTGCTTCGCTTCTAGACTATCAATCGCTTGTCCGTCGCGCTTGGCTTGGCGAATAATCCAAGCGCGATTGCCCTCCAATCCAAGCCTGATGCTGCGCCAGTTTGACTGAAACTCACGTTAAGTTTCAGTCAAACTGACTTCAAGTTTCAGTCAAACTTAAAGTCACTTTCAGTCAAATTAGTCGGTAATCAGGCTTTGATTGGAGTGCGACTCCATTGGGGTAGCTAGCAAATTCCAATGGAAAACGTTTTGAATTCCATTGGAAAATTCAGGGTGTTTGGCTTGGATGGTACAGAGAAGAGGCTGAGATGGAAGGTGAAGAGAGGTTGCTCATCTAGACAATCGAAGGCGCATTTCAATCGCAGTGGGATTG
>JAFYMU010000149.1 GCA_017548245.1 Kiritimatiellia bacterium
GCCGGGCATGATGACCCGCGCCATCGCCTCGGCCACCGCAAAGGCGGTCGCGGCCTATGCAGCGAACTATGCCGCGCAGCAGAGCGGCAATGGCTTGGTGATGTTGGGCACCTTGGTGACGACCGCCGCCTATCAGATTGGCTCCAATGTGGCTGATACGCGTAGTTGGAATTCGCTTCCCAAGCAAATTGGCGTGAGTCGGATTGACTTGCCTGCGAATCGCGAGGTGACGTTGAGCCTCAATGGGCGCACGCTCTCCACGTTGACCTTGCCTAAGGAGGGCGATGTCTGGGTGGTGCATCTGCGTACAATGCACTACGGGAGCCAACCCGCGGTGCAGCTCTTTCGAATTCGCTAACGGATTTATGCCACAATAGTGGCGCATAAGAAAGGAATGACAATGAAACAGGGTTTTGTTATGATGAGCCTCCTTTGTGGCCTCTTGGCGATGGTCGGCTGCGCAGGCGTTTCGGTGAATAGCGTTGAAAATGCGAATAAAACCGCACGGATGCGCATCATCTCCGACTATCGCGTGGAAACCGATCTGCAGTTCGCCGATGATTTCGGCGTGGTGCGTCTCAATACCGCCCCCAATGCTGCGGGTTTCTTGCGCGTGCAAGTCGAGATGGAGAATTTTACGCGTGACCGCATGACCGTGAATGCCATGATGGAGTGGTACGATGGCGATGCGATGCGTGTTGAAACCGCGGGTGGCGGTTGGCAACAGTACCGTTTTGAACCCCGCGAAAGCCGCAGCATGACCTTTACGGCCCCCACGCCTGAGGTGCGCGACTTCCGAATGAAGTTGCAAGCGGTTGAAGACTAATTGAATTGGAAAGGAATACGAACGATGAAAATGATGACTACACTTTTGCTCTGCCTCTGCACCGGCCTCATCTTGACAGGTTGCGCCTCGCAACCGCCGCGTCGCATTGTGGCAGGTGGTAACGAAGCGCTCACCACGATGGGCGTTGACTTGCAGGACTTCAAGAATGCCGCCAGTCAGTTGACCCAGGCTATGTTGAACAACCGTGCACTGGCCACCTTTGAACAGCAGAACGGTCGCATGCCCGTGGTTAATGTTGGTAGCATCGTGAACAAAACCGACCTCTCCATTGACTTGGCACAGGTCGCAGGCCGTATCAACGAAGACCTGCTCAACAGCGGCTTGGTTGAAATCGTGGCCAATGATGCCGGCGCAATCGCCGCAAGTAAGGAAGACGCCTTCATGAATAACACGGCTGTCAACCGCGACGATCAAGCCGACTTCTACATGGAAGGCACCATTAACCTGCTCACCGCGCAGTACGATGGCGTGGCTGAAAAGACCTACACCTTCCAGATTCGTTTGAACAACCGCCAGCGCCGCACCGTCTTCCAGAAGTCCATTGATATGGCTAAGCAAGGCGACAAATCCGCTGCCATCGGTTGGTAAGCACCACACAACAACACACAGACTCCAAAGGGACGGCTCAGCCGTCCCTTTTTTGTTTGCATGAAGCGCTTTTTGTTTGGATAATCAATGGGTTAATGGTGGCGTGGAGGGTGGGTTTTGTTATACTATCGGTATTTGATTGGAAGGAGTATGGTTATGGCGAATGAATTGGATGAGTTGACGGGCCCTGTGAATGGTGCGGGGCGTGATGTTCAGGTGATTGAACGTCAGTTGCCGATTCGCGTGGGATTGGGTTCGGCATTATTTGAGATCTTGCTTTGGGTGTGTGGGATTGTGCCTGGGGTGATCTTCCTCTTCATGAAGATTAGTGCCAAGAATTACTTCCAGAAGTTGCAACAGAAGATTCAGGCGGATGCGTCTCAGATTGATAATTTCTTGGAGCAGCGCGTGATGATTTTGCAGAACGTGGCGCGCTTGGTTGAGAAGGCCGTCGCTTTGGATAGCGAGGTGATGAAGGCTGTGGCAGCGTTTCGTGGGGGCGCGTCGATGTCGGATGCTTCGCGCAATACGATGGCGGCACAGTTGGATTCGGCATTTGGACGTCTCTTCCCGCAGGTGGAGGCCTATCCGGAGTTGCGTGCGCACCAGGCGATTGCTCAGGCGATGCAACAGAATGACTATTTGCAACGTGAAATCACCGCGGCACGTGCGTTGTACAATGACACGGTGACGCAGTGGAACACGGATCTCTATTCGTGGCCGACGAAGATGATTGTGGCGGCGCGTTCGGGTTATACCACGCGTATTCCCTTTACGGCTTCGGCTGAGGTGAAGGCTCAGGCGCGCGCGGTCTTCTTCTAATGTCGACCTTTGCCGCGCCGTTAGAGGCGTATCAAACCCGTCTCAAACGCGAACATTTCCTATTGGTCCGTCAAACGTTGGAGGAGCTCATCCAACGTTCGGGCGTGGATGTCGCGGCAAATCAAAAAACCATCCAACAACTCAATGAAACCCTTCAGATGCGTGACCGCGAACAATGGTGGTTGCGCGTTTGGAAGGTGGTGTGTACGTGCTTGGGGGCGTTGACGATTGGGGGACTTATCGCCGCGGGCCTAGGGCTTTTGGCATTCGTGACGGCAACGCATTTGCCGTATCGTCTTCCGCTCTTAATCATTGGCGGCGTGGTGGCGTTGGTGGCGTGGCATCTCAAGTTCTTTTGGTTTAACGAGTTGCGGGAAGCAGCGGCCCAACGGGTCCGCGGGATTGAGACCGAGGTGGCGCGTTTGGAGGCGTTGGCGTGGAAGCAGATGGAACCGCTCAACGCGCTCTTTACCTGGGATACGGTGACCGATCTCTTGCGTCAGGTCTTGCCGGATGTGCACTTTGACCGTATGTTGTCGCAGGAACGGATCGATGACTTGGAGGTCGGACTGGGTTGGCGCGATGAGGCCACCCGCGAGATCTCGATTCGCCAACTGCAAAGTGGCGCGATTCAAGGGAATCCCTTTGTGATTGCGGAGGGGTTGTCCTCGCGGATGGGGGAGAAAATCTATTCGGGAACGAAGACCGTCTTGGTGCGGCGAACGGTGTATGAAGGGCGGCGACAGACGGTGCGGTTAGTGCCCGAGGTGCTACGTGCGACGGTGACCAAACCCTTTCCAGTCTACTTCCCGGTTGCGTTCGTCCTCTTTGGAAGCGATGCCGCGCCAAATCTGGTCTTCTCGCGCGAACCCTCAAAGCACTCGGGCCAAGAGGATACCTTCTTTAATCGCTTGGCTAAGCGTCGCACAACGAAGGAGTTGGAGGCGTTTTCGCGCAATCTTGATGACGAGTACGGTTTTACGATGATGCCTAATCGCGAGTTCGAAACGCTCTTCCACGCGAAGGATCGTTCGGACGAACGCGAATTCCGTTTGCTCTTTACGCCCTATGCCCAACAGGAGATGGTCAAACTCCTCAATGACACCACCATTGGCTTCGGTGATAATTTTAGGATGATGAAGGAACGTTGCATTACGGCCGTCTTCCCTGACCACCTCTTGAAAACCGAGATGGCGTTGTCCCCTGGTCATTTTCGCAACAAGGATATTGTGGCCCTCAAGCAACACTTTGTGCAGTACAATGTCGATTATTTTAAGGCCTTTTACTTTGCTTTAGCTCCTTTGATGACCATTCCGCTCTATTGCCAGCGGCGAACCCCCACGCAGATGTTGACGCGCCGCGCTGCTACCGAGACCTCTGCCTATGAGAATGAGCTGATTGCCAACGCCTATGGCGACGCCTTCTTCAAGCCCGCGAAGTGTGTGACGCCGTGTTTATTGAAGACCACCACGCGTGGGGCGGGTGATGCCACGCGCTTTGATGTGACGGCATATGGCTATCGCGCTGTGCCACGAACCGATTATGTGCGCTGTTACGATAGTGACGGTAATGGGCATCAAGTGCCCGTGCAGTGGAATGAGTACCTGCCCGTTCAAGCCACCACTCCGATGATCGCACTTCCTGATTGCGTCACTGAAACCGGTGCAACGCGTTCCGCCGCTGACGCCCTCGCACTCCTCCGCGAAAACAATTATTCTGTCACCAACGTCCGCCACATCCGTTCCTCCTACGTTGCGAAGGTCTAAACGCGGTTTTATTTGCAAAAGGGGGTGGGAATGGGGTAGACTGTTGGGTGATGGATGGCTTAAAACGATTGATTACGATTGTGATGGCGGCGTTTGTTTCGCTTTTCGCGATGGCACGGCTTAACAATGAGGGGAGCGCGAGTGCTGTTGCGAGGGGGATTCAGACGCAGGCGGTCTATTATCGTGATGGTTCGTTTGACCAACCGCTCATCGGCGCGAAGATGGTGTTGGGGAGTGCGTCGCAACCCTTTAATCGGCTCTACATTCAGTTGTCAAAGAAGACCGATCCTTCAATCCTCAGTCAGTTTAAGTTGTATAAGACGTCGGTCAATTATTTTGCGCCTGCGCGTGCAACGGAGTTGACGGGGAATGGCAAGGTGAAGGTGACGGTGAAGGGGCGCACAATCTGTTTTGATTTTTGGAATACGAATCGTGGCGCTTCTCCAGAGGTGGCTAATGGGGACACGCTTTGGGTGACGGCGCGTGTTGCGAAAGAGGCGCTGCCAGGGGTTGAGATTGATGCGCAGATTATGGCGGTGCAGGTGGCGGGCAAGGCGTGTGTGGTGGAGAATCGTGCGCCCAAGGGACGGGGCCGAACCTATGAGTTTCGCCGTCATGTGGTGCCGTATTATCGTATGGCGCGAACGGGGAATTGGAATGATGCGTACTACGAGGTGGTGTCGGAGGTCATCTTTTTCTACATGGGGGTGAATGGCAATGGCACGCTCTATTACGGTTGGGAAGGGGGACAATACAATGAGGAGAAGTTCCGTGAATCGTTAGAACGCTTGCGGGATGGGCGTCCCAAAGGAAGTGCGGTGCGCATTATGTTGGGGCTCGCGCACTGTGCATCGGGACTCTCTGCTGCAACGCGCAATGATGCCGCTCGCGCGACATTGGTGGACCAAATTGTGCACTATGTGGAGAAGTTCGGCTTTGATGGGGTGGATATCGACTGGGAATATCCGAACTCTGCGAGTGATTGGCGCGGCTTTGAGAAATTGCTTGCGGAATTGCGTCCGCGGTTGTTCGCCTTGGATAACGGTCAGATGATCTCCTCGGCGATGTCGAACTACAAATTGCCGGAGTCGGTGAATGCCTATGGCTTGAGTAAGGCGGAGTTGATGGGGCTGCATCAACAGTTCGACTTCTTCAACACGATGACCTACGACAATGGCTCGATGGATGGCCATTCGCCATGGTGGTTGCACCAACAGAGTAAACAGATTTGCGCGCAGTGGGCCGGGTTACCGCCGATTAAATCCTGCATTGGCGTTCCGTTCTACACCAATCGCCACGATCCGTCGAAGAGCAAGTGGAACAATTTGACGTGGGAACAGATGGGCTACGATTGGATCTACTACACCTATCCGCAGTACATGGATGCCACCGACACCTTTTGGTATAAAGGCCATTTGATCTCTTACAACTCCATCGCGACCATCCGTAAGAAGGGATTGGACTTGCGCGAAGGCGGTTACGGGGTGATGATTTGGGGCTATGAGTGCGACATTCCCTACAGCAACCCCAAATCGTTGGCCCGCGCACTCGCCTCAACGATTCGCCCAACAGATGACTATTTTGTCGATAATCCCAACGTGGACTCGGCAGCAGCGTGGGAACGCATGGCGGGCGGGAATTACCGTTTGACCGCAGACGTGACCTTGACGGCCGACGACTGTCGTCCATTCAACTTCACGGGTACCTTGGATGGCCAAGGGCATACGGTCACACTCAAAGGTGGCGCGGCGGCCATTCCAGGCGGGTTTGGCGGTAAAATCAAAAACGTGACCTTTGTGGTGGATGGCGCACTCACAGCGATGGGGGCGATTACCGATCGCCTTGAAGGTAAGGGCCGTCTTGAGAATGTGACGGTGATTGTGAAACGCGGTGCCTCCATCTCGGGGCCGAACGCCGTCGGCGCGTTGGTGGGTGAAATCTGGGCGGCTGATAAGAACGCGACGGCTTGCGTGAAAACGTGTGTCGCGGAGGTCTACGGTACGTTGACGGCAACGGGGCATGGGCGCGTCGGAGGTCTTGTCGGTAACCTCAATCTCGGCTATGAGAGTAAAACGGAGCCCGCGCGTCTCCAAGGATGCCGCGCTGAGATTCACGCCACCGCCACCTTGCTCGCGCCCCAAGAGACCACGCACTCTGGCGTTGGCGGACTCTTTGGTAATGGGAATACCGCCCGCGAATGCGCGCGAGATAACATGGTCGTGATTTACAAAGGTGCCACGTTGAGCGCACCACAACGCGTGGCCATCGTCACCCCGGGCAACATGTGGGGCAAGAAGATGAAAGCGGTGAGGAATAACCGCGTCTTTCTTGAACGAGGGGTGAACTATGACTTTGCCTATGCCAGCCGCGTGATGGAATTCACAATCGGAGCGGTTGACCGTAAAACCCGAACCGCGCCAGTCGAATTCTACGACCGCTCCACCGGCAAGGTCACGACCAGCAGCCACGCCGTTCGAACCCTATCCACAGGCACCATCCTTCGCTTCGGCAATACGAAAACAACAACCACCAGCCGCCGCAAATAAACACGGCGGCTTTTGTATTCCAAGCCGCGCGCAACGAAGCCCCCATCGCACCTCAAACCCGCGCACATCCAACCGCAACAACGAGCAATTCTCAATGACTTTCAAATCGATTGTCATTGACTTTCGTTTTTATTCTCAATGAGAAACTCAGGCGGTTAAGCGCAACCTGGAGAACAATCTCATTGAAGTTACCCTTCAATTCAAGCCTAATGCCCCGCCAGTTTGACTGAAACTGAACATCACTTTCAGTCAAACTCGTCTCAAGTTTCAGTCAAACTGAACATCACTTTCAGTCAAACCTGTCAAGAATCGCGCTGGGATTGGAGCGTAAAGAGGCTGCAATTGGCGGAGAAGAAGGGCTGAC
>JAFYMU010000150.1 GCA_017548245.1 Kiritimatiellia bacterium
CATGTTGCAGAAGATTAAACAATTTCTTGCAGAAGTCGCGTTGGAAGGCAAGCGCATTAACTGGCCCTCTCGTCGTGACTTGGTTGACTCGACCCTCGTGGTGATTATCTTCATCGTACTCTTGGCCATCACGATTATGGTGTGCGATGTGGTGATTCGGAAGGTGCTGGCCCTCATTTTGGGTTAAGCAGCAGCTCCCTCAGCGTTGAAGGACTTCAAAGATGAACGACGACATGCAGAAGCAGTGGTATGTGCTCAAGGCTCTCACGGGCCAGGAACAGAAGGCGCAGCGCCAAATCGTCGCTCAGGCTCGTACCAACGGGCTCTGTGAATATTTTGATATTCCGGAAGAACCCACTAAGGACGAAGTGCTCAACGATTTCAACGTGGCCGTTCCGACCGAACGCGTCGTTGAAACGAAGGATGGCAAAAAGCGCACCATTACGCGCAAAGTGTGCCCTGGCTATGTGTTGGTGCGTATGGCACTCTACGCAGACGAAGCACACAAAAAACTCAACGAAGATCTCTGGCAGTTCATCCAGCGCATTCCTGGCATCATGGGTTTCCTCGGTGGAACCTCCAAGAAGCCGCGCCCGATTACCGACGCAGAAGCCGAAGGCATGCTCCGTCGTCAGTCGGCAGAAGAGGCTAAGAAGCCTCGCCTGAAGGTGAACTTCAACATTGGAGAAACCGTGTGTGTCAATGAAGGTCCCTTCATGAACTTCAATGGCACCATCGAACAGATCGATCCTGACAGCGGACGACTGCAGATTTCCGTCTCGATTTTCGGACGCAGTGCCCCTGTTACACTGGAATATTGGCAGGTGCGTCGGATCACCGACAACCCCAAGGGCGTCTAAGACGCCCTTTGCCAGTCTTTAAGTGTCACGTTGACGATCGTGCGTTTGGACCGGGTTAGGATCCCCGGGAGCGCGATATAAAACAAAAGGACCATTACAATGGCTAAGAAAGTCACCGGGATGATTAAGCTCCAGATTCCCGCAGGAGCAGCAAATCCCGCACCGCCCGTCGGCCCCGCTTTGGGTTCCCAGGGTGTGAACATTATGGCGTTCTGTAAGGAATTCAACGCCAAGACCCAAGACAAGGGCGGCATGATTATCCCCGTGGTCATCACGGTGTATGCTGACCGTTCGTTCACTTTCATTCTTAAGAGCCCGCCCGCTTCTGCTCTCATCAAGAAGTATGCAAACGTGGCGAAGGGTGCTGGCAAGCCCAACTCTGAAAAGGTTGGCAAGATCACCCGCGCTCAGATCGCTGAAATCGTGAAGATTAAGGCAGCAGACTTGAACGCTACCGATCCTGAAGCAGCCGCTCGCATGATCGAAGGCACCGCACGCCAGATGGGCGTGGAAGTGATTGACTGAGGAGTTTGAGCATCATGGCAAAGCATAGCAAGAAGTACCAGGACGCGCTCAAGCAGGCTCCCCAGACTGCTGTTTCTCTCGAAGAAGCCGTCGCTTTCATCAAGGCTCACCCGGGCGCTAAGTTCGACGAAACCGTCGACGTGGGCTTCCGTTTGGGCGCAGACCCCACCAAGAGTGACCAGGCCGTCCGTGGCGTGGTGCACTTGCCTCACGGCACCGGTAAGCACGTTCGCGTGGTGGTGTTCGCCGCTGGCGACATGGCCGACGCTGCTACCGCCGCTGGCGCTGACGCAGTGGGTCTCGACGATCTCATTGAAAAAGTCAAGGGCGGTTGGGTCGATTTCGACGTCGCCATCGCTACCACCGATGCAATGAAGCAGGTGCGTACCGTGGCTCGCGTGCTCGGTCCCCGTGGCTTGATGCCGAACCCCAAGACCGGCACCGTGACCGATGACGTCGCCGCTGCTGTCAAGGCTGCTCAGGCTGGTAAGGTGGACTTCCGCATGGACCGCACCGGTAACGTTTGCGTTCCTGCTGGCAAGCTCAGCTTCGAAGCTGACAAGCTCGTTGACAACATCCGCGCCATCATTGACGCTGTGGAGCACGAACGCCCCGCCGCTGCAAAGGGTATCTTCATCCGTAGCTGCACCATCAGCCCCACCATGGGCGTCGGTGTCCGCGTTCTCGTGAAGGAGTAAGACATCATGTCCAATCAGAAGAAACGCCCCGAAGTCGTTGCTATTTACAACGAAGTTGCTAATTTCATCTCCGGTAAGGATTTCTCCTTCCTCCTCAACTTTGGCGGTTTGACCGTCGCTCAGATCGCTGATCTGCGCGCTCAGCTCGCTGCCAAGGGCGCCGCAATGATGGTGATTAAGAACACCTTCATCGCTAAGGTCGCTGCCGAACAGGGCATTGAATTCCCCGAAGGTATCCTCACTGGTCCTACCGCTGTCATCACCGGTACCGGCGATATCGCTGACACCGCTAAGACCGTGGTCGACTTCGTGAAGAAGAATGACAAGGCCGCCATCAAGGCTGGTCTCATGGAGAAGAATGTCATTTCCGCCGCTGAAGTGACCACCCTCTCCGAACTCATCTCGCTCGCCGCCCAGCAGGCTCGCTTGCTCGGCACCCTTCAGGCTCCTGCCTCCCAGATGGCTCGCGTGTTGCAGGCCAAGGTGGACAAGGAAAACGAAGGTGGCGCACCCGCTTCCGCCGAAGGTACTCCCGACGGCACCCCTGCGGCCTAAACAGCCGTGTTGTAAAACCGTCTCAGGTGAAACAGCTCTCACTTGCCGCGTAGCCTGAGGCACATTCCTTCTGGAGCTCGACTCCAGGCGGTTACACAAAAAAGAAAGAAGAAAGACATGACTCAGGAAGAAATCATTGACGCACTCTCCAGCATGACCGTGTTGCAGATCGCTGACCTCGTTAAGGCTCTCGAAGAAAAGTGGGGCGTTTCCGCCGCTGCTCCCGTGGCTGTTGCTGCTGCTGGCGCTGCTGCTGCTCCTGCTGAAGAAAAGACCGAATTCGATGTCATCCTCGCTGAAGCTGGCGCTAACAAGATCGCCGTCATCAAGGAAGTCCGCACCATCACCGGCCTCGGCCTCAAGGATGCTAAGGACCTCGTCGAAGGCGCTCCCAAGCCCGTCAAGCAGGGTATCGCTAAGGATGAAGCAGCCAAGATCAAGGAAGCTCTTGAAAAGGCTGGCGCTAAGGTTGAAATCAAGTAAGATTTCCCTTACTCCTATCTCGAAAAGCCTGTGCAACCGCACAGGCTTTTCTTTTTATCGCACACCCGTCTCCTAACACCATTCGTGCAATTCGTGGTTAACCTTTTCTTATTTTCCTTTTTCGTGTTTTGGCGTTAAATCCTTCCACACTGGCACTTCTTCGGCGTAGCCACCTTTCCGTGTTTTCGGTGTTTTCCGTGGACGCTAAACCTGCGAAGCCCAATTCGTGTTGATTCGTACAATTTGTGGTTAAATTCTTTCACACTGGCAGTCTTTTCGTGTATTTCGTGTGTTTCGTGGTTTCCCCATCCTGGCAGTGCTATTCGTAAAATTCGTACAATTCGTGGTTAAATTCTTCCACACTGGCAGTCTTTTTCGTGAGCTTCGTTTGTTTCGTGCTTAAATCTCTACATGTACGGCTTGTTTTCGATTGTGCTTGCGCTCAAAATGTGATTTAATGTGTGGGCGTTCTTTCTTGGAGGGTTTCAATAAATGCAAGGTGGTTGGATAAAGGAAGGCTTTCGGCGCTTAGGGGCTGTACTTGCGGTACCGTGTGTGCCGCTACTTATGGCCGTGGTCTCATCGTGTGATTTGTTTGCCATACTTGTGCTCCATTTGGTCCTTGTGATTGCGATTGGGGCAACGAAAAAGAGCTTCTTGCGTTGGGGCGTGCTGCCTTTGATCTTATCGCTTCTTTGGGTTTGGGCGTTGCTCTCGTGTTTTTCGTTCGCGATTGCAGAGAATCTCGTTTATATCTTGGGAACACTCTTACTGCTCATGCAACTCATTATGATGGGAACGGCACTCTTGGGGAAATGGCGGTGGTACCATTTGAGTTGGCCCTGGTACCTCTACCTTCTGCTTCTTTTCTTTGAATGTTTTTGGCCCATCGCTTGGGCAAGTTGCTAATGCGTGTTATTTTGTTGGCGAGGGCGATTTGTTGCTTTTTGGAGTTGCGATTGGGATAGGGAAGATGCGAGAATAGTACGCGGAGGCAATACGTTATGACGTGGAAGCAATGGTTTTTGATTGGAATGGCCGCTTGGATGGGGGCGGCATGGGCTGCAACACCGTCGGTTGTGGTGGTCGAACCCCTCTGCAAGGCAACTGAAGCGTGGAACCAAGCGGGTGCGCTCAATGCTAACATTCACATGGGTAGAGGCTATCCGTGTGGGTGTGACCCCTTGGCGTGGGGGCAAGTCTTGACCTATCATGGCTTGGTGAATGGTTTTCCAAGTGCCGATTGGGAACCGCCCAAGGTGACGCGTGATGTTGGCCTCTATTATAATTCGGTTTGGGAAATGGAAACGCGCACCACTTCTGGGAAGGGCTTTGATTGGGTGCAAGTGCGTGACCAGAAGGAAGATGTAAGCCGCTTAATGTATGATCTTGGAGTCTTGGGGCGTACATTCTACCGTTCCGGGGGAACGAGTGGAACGGTTCAGCGTGAGGATGTTGTCTCAGTCTTTGGCTATAAGGGTAAGGGATGGTGTTATACCTTGCCTTATTACAATAATCCCACGAAGCAGGAGATGGAGGTGCAATCGGGTTGGCAGGAGTTGATTGTCCAACAAGTCCGCGCTTCGCTCCACGCGGGTGCGCCTATGGTGGTGAGTTTGCACATGGCCGCAGGTGGCCACGCGGTGGTGTGTGACGGTTATGGTTATGCCGATGATGGCACCTTGCTCTTCCATTTCCATTATGGTTGGGGGACAGGGAGTGATACGTGGAAACCGGCCTCTTGGTGGGCCAATCCAACGATGCCCACAGGTGGAGACCGTTTTATGGTCGTGAATGTGAATGTCCATCCTGAAGATTTGGGGTGCGTTGTGGCTGGACGTGTGACGGTGGGGGATAAAGCTGTTGAGGGGGCACGGGTCACCTTGAAGGAGGGTGTCTCGTGTATAACCGATGCAACGGGTTCGTACACCTTTACAGGCCTTCCAGAGAACACCGCCTACACCTTGACAATTACGGCAGAGGGTCACGAGGAGGTGCAGAAACAGATTCGGACCGGACGTTTTGTGGACGACACGTTGCGCGGTCAAGCCCAAGATAAATGGGAGAAGGAACAAGGGAAAGAGCCCTTCCATTGGGTTCCGCTTGAGGGCGGTAATGTCATTGCTGATGTCGCACTTACCGTGCCCAACCGTTATGTCACGCCCAATGGCACGGGCGATGGTTCCTCTTGGGCAACGGCAGCACCGTTAACACAAACCTTCTTGAATACGCTTTCGGAAGGCGCGAAAGGAACGACGGTCCGCGTGGCGGCTGGCCATTACACCGTTCGAGAAATCCTTAGCGTGCCAGCAGGGGTTACGCTTATGGG
>JAFYMU010000151.1 GCA_017548245.1 Kiritimatiellia bacterium
CACCGCACGTGCGGGTTTCAAACCGTTGGTCTTGGAGGGCTTGCAGCCGGGCGGCCAGTTGACGCAAACCACCGACATTGAGAATTTCCCAGGCTTTGAAAAGGGTATCAATGGTTACGAACTCGTCACTACGATGAAGGCGCAGGCCGAACGTTTTGGCGCCGTCTTTGAAATGGATGAGTGCACCGGTGCAGACTTCTCGGGCGAGATTAAGAAACTCGAAACCATGGTCAATGGCACCCTTGAAGCGCGTGCCGTGATTCTCGCAACAGGCGCCTCTGCAAAGTGGTTGGGCTTGCCCAATGAACAACGGTTGATGGGCCATGGCGTCTCGGGTTGCGCCACCTGTGATGGTGCCTTCTTCCGGGGGCGCGAAGTGGCTGTGGCGGGCGGTGGTGATACCGCATGCGAAGATGCGCTCTTCTTGGCAAAGTTGTGTTCGAAGGTGACCTTGATTCACCGCCGTGATGCCTTGCGCGCCAGCAAGGTGATGGCCGATCGCGTGTTGGCAACGGCGAACATTGAGATGGCGTGGAATTCGACCGTGGCCGATGTCTTGGACACCGACGGTTCGGTCTCGGCCGTGGTCTTGCGTGATACGCAAACGGGCGCCGAACGCACCCTTCCGGTTGCCGCACTCTTCGTGGCAATTGGTCACACGCCGAACAGTGCCTTCTTGAAGGGCGCCGTGGATTTGGACGAACAAGGTTACATCCGCACGCAAGGGGTTAAGACCTCGGCAACGGGTGTTTTTGCCGCAGGTGACGCGCAAGATCCCGCCTACAAGCAGGCGATTATTGCGGCGGGTTCGGGAGCGATGGCAGCATTGGAAGCTGAACGTTACCTCTTGCATTAAGGCAAAATAAGCAGAATTTGCGCTTTTTACGCCCTTTTTTGCAATAAATCCTTGACAAACCCCATAGAGTTACTATAATACAAGCGTGTTTTCTTTTTATTTTATTGAAGAGAGAACGATTTAAGGAGTTAACAAATGGCTACGAAAAAGACCACCAAGACAACAACCGCGAAGGCAACGGCTAAGGCTGCTCCCGCGAAGAAGGCTACTGCGGCGAAGTCCACGGTGGCCAAGGCCCCTGAAACAGCAGACATGTTTGAGTGCGCTTGCACCGAAAAGCCTGCTAAGAAGTGTGCTGCTAAGGCCGCTCCCAAGGCTGAAAAGGCTGAAAAGAAGACCCGCGTGACCTTCAGCGTCCGTGCTGAAGTCGGCAGCAAGGTGTTCCTCGCTGGTTGCTTCAACAACTGGGATCCGACCGCCAAGCAGATGGAAGACAAGAAGGGCACAGGCGAATTCACCTGCTGCATCAATCTTCCTAAGGGCAAGTACGAATACAAGTTCGTGATTGATGGCGTGTGGGTTGCCGACGGCGAGTGCCCGGATTGGGTGCAGAACGATATGGGCTCCATGAACAGTGTCAAGATCGTTGACTAATGGTGTATCCGACTATCGGGAAACCGTTCAAGCGCCGCGGAAGCGGCGCTTTTCTTTTATTAAGATATGCTATACTGAGAGTAGGTCGTTCATTCAAAAGGAGGACGCGATGTCTCAGATGCAGTTAAAAGGAATGTTCTGGTTGGGCCTTGCGGGGGTGTCACTGATCTTGGGTGGCATTATTTCAATCTTGGCGGCGAACTGGGTGCACGTGCCCTTTGTGGCGCAGGTGTGTCTTGCCTTGGCACCCTTAGCCATCTCCTTATTATCGTTGCGTTGGGTTGAACGTAAGGCTGCGCTCAATGAGGATGTTGAGGAGGTCTTTGGTACCGCTTGGGCAGGGAGTGTCTTGTGTGCGGTCGCGTTGTTGGCGCGTGTCTTGCAATTGCCATCCGATGCCTTCGCCTTTTGTGCCACGATGGTGGTCTTGCTCGCTGCAGTGACGTGGCGGTTGCGTTCGGTCATGGCATCCTTGGTGCAACTCGGCTTTCTCTTTGCACTCTTTGAAATGGATACGCCGTCGTTCTTGGGATTTTCCGACGAGGTGTGTTCGCTCATTGTCTTATTCTTGGGTGGCGCACTAACCGCTCCGCGCGTGTGGGCAAATTGTCGTTTAACAAGGGTGCGCGGCGTCTTTGCGAAGACAATCGCCGTGATTGCGTTGTACAGCTATGCGACGGCGTTGGTGGTGCGGGTGATTGACCTCTGCGATGTGATGCGGCATTGTGCAGGGAGTCTCTTGGTGCTCTTTAGCCTGCTGGCGGCCTGTTGGTTCTGGTTGGAACAACGAGTGACGTCGTGGAAACGGCCCTTATCGTTGTTCGGCATGGTCGTGGTGGGGTGTTGCTTGTTGGCGGGTAGGGGTGGCTACTCACTGCTGTGGCCGAGTGGCGTATTGGTCTTGATTGGCTTGGCCTGCATGTGGCGTTGGACATTGCGGTCGAACGCGGTCTTGCTCTTCTTGGTGCCCATTGTGTGCCTCTGTCGCGAATTAGGACTCTTGGGCGATGGCCTCATTGTTTTGGGCATCTCTGTGATTATGATTGTCGGGTTGGTGCGCGGCTCACGTTTGGTCGCTAATACAGCCCTGGTCGCCCTCCTCATCTTCTGTTCGTCCATTATCGTGCAATACGATGCGAAACTCATGCTCTTGGGGTTGCTCTTTGTTGTGAGTGGCCTCTTGCTCTCAGTGCTGAACCGTTATTTCTCACGTTTGAGCGGATGGGTGAACCAACGTTACCCTGCGCTCTGCGAAACCGTTTACTTGCCGCCCTTCCCAATTCCTTCAACGGCCTTTCAGGGTTCCGTCAAACGCCTCCTCTTGCGTCTGGCCGTGGTCATCCTAGCGGCGCAAGTGGTCGTCCCTGGGTGGCTGCTGGTGAAACGTCAGTTGATTCTGACGCGTGGCGAAGTCATTGAACTCAACGTCTCGCTTCGTGATCCGCGCGATCTCTTTGCGGGCAGGTATGTGCGGTTGCACTGTGCCAATACACCCGAAGCCCTCAAGGACGTCCCGAAGCACTATCTGCGTTACTACTGTGACGAACGCTATGCTGCGGACTTTGAACGCGCTGTGATTTCCGCTTCTGAGAAGGCGCTACTGCGGGTTCGCCTGTGGCGCGGGAATGCCTTGGCGGAGGAACTCTTAATTGGCGGCCTGCCAGCCTATGACTATGTGCAACAGCAGAAGGAACCGAAAAAGAGCTTGATGGACTTTGGTAGGGTTCGGATAGGCTACTCCATTGAGACCTGCACAGAGATTGGCGTAGTCGCGCCCGCAACGAATTTTAATTCGACCCAGCGCAACACCCATGCACCCTTGCTCTTGGGGATGGATGAGATTTGGCGCACCTACCTCGCATCCTTTCAGATGGATGCCACCCATCGCGTGCCCCATCTCCTGTGGATGGACAAGTGGTTGGCGAACGAAGATCTTCCCCCCGAAGCCTTCCCTGTGATGACCCCCAAGCAGTACGAACGCCACTTGGAAGCGTTTCGCGACCTCTCTGTGAGCCATCGCCTCTTGCCCGCCTTTACGGGTTGGCCAAAGACCTTGCCCTCCTGCGATAAAACCTTTGAAGAATGTGCCGCAAGGTATTACAAAGTCATCAAAGAAAACCACCTCATATGGCACTTTAACGAGGAGTTCTTTAGTTTTAATCCGCCACGCGATGAAGCCGAAGCCAACGCCATCTGGACCGCAATGGACACAGCCTGTAAGACAAGCCAATGGTTCATCTTTGCCAAAGACCAATCCCTTCCCGAAGGCTTCCCTTGGCACTTGCCCGCCAAACGCATTTGGGTGATTTCGCAGACACCACCGGAGCAAACGGTCAACTGGATTAAGTGGTTCCCCGACGTGAAGACCTTTGAAGGGGAAACGGAAGAGGCCTTAGCCGCCGTAGCCAATTGTAAAGGTTGGATGGTCAATGCCACCTTCGCCGAATGGGAACCCGTGCAAGGCGATGAGGCCGAACTGCGTGCCACGATTGCCCAAACCGCCCAATCCCTTAATGCGAACGGCTCGCCGCTACAGCAATTGAGCGAATTAGAACTCCACTTAACGGCCCTTCACCAACTCCTTCAGTTGCAACAATGCGAGGCTACGCCCCAATTAACGGCCGACCTCCAACAACTCGAAACGTGGATCACCTACGTCCAAAAGGCACTTATTTTTGCCACCGCAGAAGATGTAGAAGCCTACCAACAATGGCACCTGCGCCACAACGGCCAAAAAGCCACCGAACTCCCCAGCGCCCCCTGGCAACACACCATCTCACCCGACGCCCTCAACACCCTCAAACACCGCTACAACCTCTAAGCACCACGAGCACTCACGGAAAGAGCCCTGCGGACAGTTGATAGTTGCTAGTTGCTGGTTGCTGGTTAACGGCTACGCCGTGGGCGCATATGCGGGATGCGCTGAATGAATGGATGGGTGCCGTCAGCGCGGCACCCTGCTAAACAAGCACGCCCCATTACTTCTCACGTGACCCTCTTTGGCATACGGCAGCCCTTTTAGCATGCGAAATCTTAAACCCGTCACATAGGAAAAGTGTCACATTCTTTTCACAACAAACTCCAGCCAAAGCATAATGATATGGGCCTGTATATTCTGCACATACAAATACCTTTTGCTGCTTGTACTTGTTGAGAAATTGCTCAATCGACGTTGCATCATTAAAGATTTGGTAATGATTCACGCCATCAACAATA
>JAFYMU010000152.1 GCA_017548245.1 Kiritimatiellia bacterium
AGCGCCCTGCGCTTTCGCGGGGTGCAGGGGCGGCGCGAGCCCCTGCAAGGGTGGTGGCGTGAGCCCCCACATTAAGCAGCGTGAGTCCCTGCGGGGGCTTTGCGTAACCAATCACTGAATATGTGTTACACTAATAGTATGGTTTGATGAAAGGTCTTTTTGGTATGACTGAGGGTGATTTGGAAAAGCCTTGGCGTGATACGTACAAACGGTTGATTGCGTTGGATCAGGGATGGGAGAAGGAACGCTTCCGCAAGGCGGCGATTGCTGATTTGCATCGTTTTTTGACGGAACGGTGTGCGCATGTGCCACATCTGGGCGATTTGGTTCGCCTGGTGCGTGAAACGATGACGCGGCAGGATTTGTTCGCGATGATTGTGCCGTGCGAACGTGAGTTGAAGCGCGTCAAAGTCACCGATGTCGAGATTTTGTCCCACGATTTAACCGAAGTGCAGGTGGAGCATCCGCGGATGGGGGTGACGGTGATTGCCGACAATTTCCGTTCGGCCATCAATGTCGGCACGCTGTTCCGCGTGAGTGACTGCTTTGGCATTGAGGAAGCGATCCTCTGCGGTTACACGCCCGACCCGTCGGATGGACGCGCGAAGGCGGCGGCGTTGGGTGCTGAAAACTGGGTACCGTGGTCCCGCGTGCCCCGAACATTGGATGCGGTTCGTGCTGTCCAAGCGCGTGGAATTCCCGTGATTGCGTTGGAAACGGTAGAGGGCGCGCCCACCCTTGAGGCGTGGCAGTGGCAATTCCCCTGCGCGATTGCCTTGGGGAGCGAACGGTTTGGCCTCGATGCCGATGTGGTGCAGGCTTGTGATGGGGTGATGCGCATCCCGATGTACGGCCGCAAGAATTCGCTCAATGTGGTGATGGCGTTTACGTTGGTCGCCCATGCCGCCCGTCAAGCCTTCCAAGCCTCGCTTAACAAGGAGTAAGCCGTGAAACAGAGTGTTCCCAAATCCCAACGGCTCACGTTGGCGCTCGTGGGCAAGACCAATGCGGGCAAGTCCACGTTGCTCAATCTTATCGCGGGCCAACCGGTGGCGATTACTTCGCCAATCGCGGGCACGACGACCGACGTGGTGGAACAGGCGATGGAACTGCGCCCCTTTGGCCCCGTGTTATGGTTGGACACAGGCGGTTGGGACGATACCACGGCCCTCGGTGAAGCGCGTAAAGAACGCACTGCAAAGGCGTTGGCCCGCGCGGATATCATTATTGGTGTGGCGTCCTCCGCAAACACAACGCCCGATGACGAACTCCTCCGCGTGATTCGCGAGAGCGGCAAACCGGTGATTGTCGTTATGACCCACGCCGATGAGACCGAACCCCCTGCGCAGCAGATGGAGGTTTATCGAAGCGCAGGCGCGCAGGTTTTAATCAAACGCGAACCGCGGGACACCTTCCTCAATCACTTTAAGGGCGCGCTCACGATGGTGCTCCCCAAAGAATTTGTCGCGCCGCCCGAACTCCTGGCTGGAATTGTTCCACCCGGTGGCACGGTGCTCCAAATTATCCCGATTGACTCGCAAGCACCGAAGGGACGATTAATCCTGCCGCAGGTCAATGTGCTACGCAATGCGTTGGACCGCAATTTCATCTCGGTGGTGGTGACTGAAGATCGCATCAAAGAGGCGGTGGAACGGTTTCGCCCCGACCTCGCCATCTGCGATTCACAAGTGGTTGATCGCATGATTGCCGATTTACCTCCCGATTTACCTGCCACCACCTACTCCATTTTGATGGCACGCCTCAAGGGAGACTTGCCCTCCCTCGCAGCGGGTGCGGCAGCGATTCGTCAATTGAAGGATGGTGACACGATTCTCATTGGCGAAGCGTGCACCCACCATGCCGCCGATGAAGACATTGGACGGGTGAAGATTCCGGCGTTGATTCGTAAGAAGACGGGGAAGCAGCTCACCTTTGAAGTGGCGTCAGGGAAGGATTTTCCGAACGATTTGAGCCGTTATGCCTTGATTATCCACTGCGGTGGGTGCATGATTAATCGCGCCTTTATGTTGTGGCGCATTGACCAAGCCAAACAGGCAACCGTGCCGATCACGAATTACGGGGTGGCCATCTCCGAAGCGCAAGGCGTGCTCGACCGCGTCTTGCAACCCTTTGGCATCACCTTGGACGCAGCACCAACGACAATTAACTAAACAACTGTGCACAAACCCCTCTCACTGCAGAGGAAATGCGTGAAAGGGGTCGTTTTTTTGCTATACTAAGCAACATTATCCTTTTGGAGGGAGTGGCTTATGGCCGAGTTTAAGTATTTAGTATCTGTTATCACGCCGGACAAAGTCGGGCTGACCTGTGATATTGCTCAGACCATTGTGGATTTGAAGGGCAGCATTTCGGACATGCGTCAGACGATTGTCAGCGGCTTTTTCTCGTTGATTTTTGTGACGAATCACACCGAAGATGTGCACGCTGTGTTGCGTTCGTCCTTGGAAAAGGTCTTGCCGAAGGGGGCAGAACTCTCGATTATGGAGAACCCCGAAACGGCATTGCAGAGCGCCTCGGAAGAAGGTACGCGCCATGTGGCGATTGCTTCGGGCGTGGACCGTCCGGGCATGATGCTCGCCATCTCCTCGTTTATGGCCCAGCACAAGATCAACATTGAAGACTGGTCGACGGTCTTTGATGGCGACCACGTGACCCATTTGGCCTATGTGACCTTCCGCGCACCCTGCACCGATTTGAAGACCGTGCAGATGCAGTTCAAGAAGGCCATGGCAGAAGTCGGCTTCACGGCGCAGATCTGCCACGAAGACATCTTCCGTGCAACGGGCGAAATTGCCCCTATCAAAACGATTCTCTGAGGAGACGCTCATGCTGAATAATCAGGCCGTGATGGCAACGTTGCGCATGGTGAACGAGGAAAACCTCGATGTGCGCACCTGTACGATGGGTATCAATTTGTGCCGTTGCGCAAATCCCGATCCCGATAAGATGGTTGAAGCCGTCTATCAGCGCATTAAGACGGTGGCCAAGGATTTGGTGAAGACCTGTAATGACGCCGCGACGCTCTTTGGCGTGAATGTGGTGAACAAGCGTATCTCCATCTCTCCTGCGTCGATGCTCTTGGAAGGGCACACCGTTGAAACCGCAGTCAAACTCTGTAAAGCCCTCGATCGCGCCGCAGACGAACTCGGTGTGGACTTGCTCGGTGGCTTCTCGGCATTGGTGCACAAGGGGATCACGCCCGGTGAACGCACCTTGATCGAATCGCTCCCGCAGGCTTTGGCAGAAACCACGCATGTCTGCTCCTCCATCAATGTGGGTACGACGCGCGCTGGTATCAACGTGGATGCCGTGAATCTCGTGGCCGAAACGATGCTCAAGATTTCGAAGGCGACGAAGAGCATCAACGGTTTTGGTTGCGCCAAGATTGTGGTCTTTGCCAACATTACCGAAGACAACCCCTTCATGGCCGGTACCTTGCTCGGTCCGGGCGAACCCGATGTGGTGATTAACGCAGGCGTGTCCGGTCCTGGTGTGGTGAAGTGCGCGATTGAAAAGTTGGTCGCCGCTGACCCCAATGTGACCTTGGACGAAATCGCTGAAGAGATCAAGCACACCACCTATCGCGTGACGCGCACCGGTGAATTGATTGGTCGCCATGTGGCCAAGAAGCTCGGCGTGCCCTTTGGCGTGCTCGACCTCTCCTTGGCGCCGACCCCGAAGGTGGGCGACTCGGTGGGCGAAATCTATCAGGCGATGGGCATTCAGAAGATTGGTTGCCCGGGTACGATTGCCGCCGTGATGATGTTGAACGACGCGGTGAAGAAGGGTGGCGCGTTTGCCTCCTCGGCTGTGGGCGGTCTCTCGGGCGCCTTCATTCCGCCGATGGAAGACCACACGTTGGAAATGGCCCTCACCAATGGCACGCTCTGCTTAGAAAAGCTCGAAGGCATGACCTCGGTCTGTTCGGTGGGCTTGGACATGATTATGCTCCCGGGCGACATCAAGGCCAGCACGCTCGCAGGTATCATCTTGGACGAATGCGCCATTGGCGTCTCCGCACGTAAGACGACAGGCGTGCGCGTGATTCCTGTACCGGATGCGAAGGTGGGCGACTACTTTGACTTCGGTGGCCTCTTCGGTGGCGGTACGGTGGTTGCACCGCGTTGCCCGGATGGTCAGGAAGCCTTTGTGGCCCACGGTGGTCACATCCCGGCACCGATCCACTCGTTGCTCAACTAATCCGCAACGGATTACAACATTGCAAAACGTCATCTGCGCAAGTAGGTGACGTTTTTCTTTTTGGGCTGGCTTTTGTTATACTACGCGCTATGGAACAACAAGATACAACGACTTTGGCTTCCGAATCCACCGCGACGACGGAAGGCGTGCTCACCACGACGATTAACCGTGAATACATGGTGCGTTTTCTCGGCGTGGCGCTTTTATTTATCGCCCTGACGGGTTGGTTTATTTACGATGGTAAGATTGGTTATCCCACCACCAATGCGCAGGTCGCGCCGGTGGCAGCCGTGTTATCCAAGCAAGCCATGACGGCGAGTGATTGGATGAACACCGCCAAAACGGGAAAGGCGCCGCTCGTCGCCGCCTTTGAACAGGCGGGATTGGCCACGCCATCGAAGTACAGCGACACCTTCCAGTCGTGGATTGGCGCAGGCGATCCGCGCGCCAATGAGGTGGAAGCGGCACAGGTCGTGTTGCAACAGCCGGTCTATCGTGACGAAGACATCCACGCTCAATTCGTGAGCGCAGGGATTGGTTTTGTGGCGGCCTTAGCGTTGTTGGGCTTGGTCGGCTTGCGTTATCTGACGAAGTTCACGTTGGAAAACGACATCCTCACGGTCACGCTGGGCAAGACAAGCCGTTCCTTTGCGGTGGCCAATCTTGTGAAGGTGGACGACTCGCAGTGGGAAAAGCGCGGCATTTTGAAGCTGACCTTCCGCGAAGGAAGCGTGACGTTGGATGCGTGGCACCACACGGGAATCCGTCCAATTGCGGCCTACTTCATTGCAAAAAAGGCCTAAAAAGCGTTGTTTTGCACACTTTTTTGAGCGCGGTAACTGTTGTTACTGCGCTTTTTTTGTTAAACTTTCCCTAGAGCGGGAAAGGAGTGGCAGCAATGTTTACGATTACCTTTAAAGGCGGCGCGCAGACCACCACGGGGTCTATGCACTTAATTGAAGTCAATGGGTTACGCATTCTCTTAGATTGTGGACTCTATCAAGGGCACCGAAAAGAGGCGTTCGAACGCAACCGCGCGATTGATATCGACGCCAAGAGCATTGACTGCGTGCTCCTCTCGCATGCCCATATCGACCATAGCGGCAACTTGCCCTCCTTAATCCGCGCCGGTTATCGCGGTCCCATTTACACCACCGAAGCCACACGCGACCTCTGCAACCCGATGTTGCACGACTGCGCGTACATCCACACCCACGACGTGGAGATTGTGAACCGTAAACGTCAGGCGGAGGGCAAGAAGTTGTTCGAACCGCTCTATGGCGAAGCCGATGTGGTGCAAACCCTCTCGCAGATGGAAGGCGTGCCCTACAAACGCGCAATTGACCTCGGCAAAGGCGTGGGGGCAGTCTTCCATAACGCGGGCCACATCTTGGGTTCGGCACTGGTAGAAATCCTCGTGCTCCAACCCAACCACACGGTTCGGCGCCTCCTCTTCTCGGGAGACTTGGGGCAACCCGGCCAACCGATTATTCCGCCGCCCGACATCCCCACCTCGCCCGATGTGCTGTTGGTGGAATCCACCTACGCTGATCGCGTTCACCCGCCGCGCGAAAACATTACGGCACGCTTACGCGACTACATCTTGGACATTGTGCAACAGAAATCCAAGTTGGTGATTCCCGCCTTTAGCGTTGGGCGAACCCAACAGATTCTCTTCTTCCTCAACGAACTGCTGCGCGAAAAACGGATTCCGCAGGTGCCGATTTACGTCGATTCGCCGTTGTCCTTGAAAGCAACGCAAATCTATGCGCGCCATAAGAGTTGCTACGGTGAAAAGGCAAGCGAACTCCTGCGACGCGGCATCGAACTCTTCCGCATGCCGGGTTTGGAGTTTCTCTCCACGGCAGAACAGTCCAAGGCACTCAACAAAGCCGCGGGTCCGATGATTATCATCGCCGCCAGTGGTATGTGTGAAGGCGGACGTATCCTTCACCATTTGCAGAATACGGTGAGCGATCCGCGCAATATCATCTTGATTGTCGGTTATCAGGCGGAAGGAACGTTAGGGCGGCGCATTGTGGAATTGACCTCGCCGTTGAAGATTTTGGGCGAAAGTTTTGATTTGCAAGCCCGCGTGCATACGATTAACGCCCTTTCGGCCCACGCCGACCGTGACGCGTTACGGGCTTGGGTGAAGGCAATGAATCCCGACGGCAAGGTGAAACATGTCTTTGCAGTGCATGGCGAACCCGAAAAGGTCAATGCAATGTGCCAGATTCTTCGCGAAGAGGGTTATCGCAAAGCCATCGCGCCGGCACCGGGTTCGGTCTACAAAGGACTCTAAGGAAAACCCTTGATAAACGCCATTCTGCACCGATCATTGCGGTGTAGAATGGTGCTTTTATGTTAGAATAGGCCTATGAAAAGTATTAAAGGTATCGTTTTTGACTTCGGTGGCGTGATTTCAGCAGCACACGATGACACCTTTTGGGCAAAAGCATTAGCCTTAACGGGATGGGATCGTGATACCATTTGGGCTGGATGGCGCAAACATCGTTACTTGTTAGATGCAGATTTTGTGACACCGCAGGGTTTGTATCACTTGATTGGCCAGGATTTGGGCACGTCATTGGATGGCAAAACGCTCGACTTGTTGGCGGAAATGGACTACGATTCATGGGCGGTGCCCAATCCTGAAACGTTGGCCTGGGCGCGCGAATTGAAGGACGCGGGTTACAAAATCGGCATTTTGACCAACATGCCC
The DNA here is from genome assembly GCA_017548245.1 of Kiritimatiellia bacterium. Classification (GTDB taxonomy): domain Bacteria; phylum Verrucomicrobiota; class Kiritimatiellia; order RFP12; family DVOR01; genus Spyradenecus. Next base: position 6,947 of record JAFYMU010000152.1, read on the forward strand.
ACCTCGTTTATCCCGTGGTTCAACCGTGCAGCGGCCGAGTTTCGCGCCCTTGTCGATGCTGAAGTCATCTCGGGTGAAGAGCATATCGTCAAACCCGATCCCGCAATCTACTCCTTAATGGCCGCACGGATGGATTTGAATCCCAACGAACTCTGTTTCTTTGATGACATGGAAGCCAATGTGACTGCGGCACAAGCCTGCGGTTGGCAAGCGGTACACTTCACCACTGTGGCCGAAGCCAAAACTGCATTCGCCGCCCTTTTGGGTTAAAGAGAGATCACGATGCACGCCGTTCGCCAACAACACGCCCCTACCCTCAAGGAACGCCTCGCGCCCCTCTTGCACGCCATTGACCGTTATGGTTGTTGGGTGCTGCCGGTGGTCGCCTTTGTTGTCTTCTTGACGCAACTTCCACTCTTGCTCAAACTCGGCGAACGCTCGCTCTGTTATGCCGACGCTGAGGGATTAAAAGAGGCGCTAGGTAGAACGGTTCCGGGCGGATTGTTGCAATGGTGCGCGGACTTCTTAGCCGTTTTATTCCACCAACCCTGGCTCGGCGCGATCGCCTTTGTGGCGGTGGCAGTCGGCGTTTACGCCATTGGTCGCCGTTGGACCAAGTTGTCCCCGCTTGTGGCCATGCTGCCGATTCTACAAGTTTTACTGCAGGTCACCTACTGCGGCTTTAGCGTTTGGATCTTTGGTAACGCCGCCTTTCCGCAATGTTACCTGCTCGAATGGGCCGCAGCGCTCTTTGTAATGGGCGCGATTAAACGTTGGGGTGCGTTGGGCCTCCTCACGAGTGTGCTCTACCCTGTCGCCGGCATTTCGGTGCTCTTTGGTCTCTTGGGCGGCGCATTATTGCGTCAAACCCATTGGGTAACGCGCCTACTCTGTTGTCTCACGGCGGGCGCATGGGTGATGGGTTGGAAGATGGGTTGTTACGCAGATCCCTCGTGGACCAACCTCTTCACGACCCAACACTGGATGCTCTTCGAAACCGATGCGTGGTGGTGGGACTTTATCTCGTGGGCAACGGTGGCGATGGTCTTCCTTGCCGAAGGCGCACAGCCTTGGGTTAATCGTTTACTTGCAGCCAAAACGTGGTTGCCGCGCCTCGCAATGCCGATTACGGTTGGCGCTTTTATCCTCTGTGTGACGTTGGCCTTTGACCCGATGACGCTCTACTCCATTCTGAGTTGCGAACGCAATTTGCGCCATGGCGATGGTCAAACGGCATTGCATTTACCCGAAAAAGAGGTCATTGGTCACCGCATGCTCTCGGCCTATCACATTCATGGTTTGTGGCGTGCTGGCAAATTGGAAGACAAACTCTTTGACATGCCGTGGACTGTTTCGCACAAGGCTTCCACCATTGATACGATGAGTTTGGATGGCCATTGGTTACTCTACCACTACGGCATTGTACAGTTGGCGCGTCGGTGGTGCTACGAGAGCGTGATTAAGTTGGGCTGGAATGGCGAACACTATGCGTTGCTCACCAAGATTGCAATCGTCTGCAACGAGATGCCCTTGGCCAAACGATATGCCTTGCAATTGGCGCGAATCCCGTTGCGTGGGCGCGAAGCGGCGGAGTATTTGTCCTACATTGATGGGCAACAGATTCCGAAGGAACACGAATTGTGGCGCATCGCTGATTTGCATTTGCGCCTCTCGGCAGATGCGGGTTCGCCCACCTTTGAAGCGGGGAAAAAACTCGAAGAAGGCATTTACAATCGTTATGCCGTGTTAAAAAATGGTTCCAAGGAGATGGTCACGCTCTACTTGTGTTCCTCACTCCTCTTACAAGATACAACGGCATTGGTGGAAAACCTGGACGTAATTCTGCAAGTGTGGCCGCAACGACCGTTGCCGCGCGTCTTCCAACAAGGTTTGCTCGCTGCCGCAGCGACATTGCCACCCAATCAACAACCGCGCTTAACCATTGATTTGTTCACGCCAGGTATGTTCGAAGCCTTCCAAGCCTTCCAGAAGGAAGCGCCCAAGGCCGACCCCACCGATGCAACCTTCCGTAAACGTTTTGGACGTTCTTACTGGTATTATGCCGCTTTTCTACAATAACGCCCCTTGTCTGTGTTAGACTATACGCCGTAATGAAGCAACACCCCACGCAATTTGATTTTATCTACGCCATTCGCAATACGGAGATCTTGCACGCTCCGAAGCGAATCTTGGACCCTTTTAATCAGACCTCAATCGAATACACCTTGTTGACGCAACCGATGGACAATCCCCATCAGACCTGTATTCGTGAAGGCACCTTGCAGACCTATCCACCGCGCCTCCTCTTACCGGGCGAACTCGCCACACAGGAGTTGGAAGGCTTTGGCCATGAGGCGCAGTCCTACTTAAACTTCCTGAAGAAGCGCGCCGCGAACATCCGCATCTTGCGTTATTCCTACCGTTTGCGTCGCGAAAGTTTCCGAGAAACGGTGGTGAACGAACCCATTGAGTTGATTTGCGAACAGACCAAGCAGCGTCACCAAACGGGTACCAATCCCTACGCCGCCTTGGTGAAAGGCGTTGACGAACCCTGGGATGTCTGCTTGCTCCACCTCTTTATGAAACTCGTCCAGGCTTCGGTACCGAAGGCTTTGGATGCCTTGGAAAAGCACGCCAAGGATAGTTTTAAGGACCAGATTCCGGCCGATCAGCGTGTGGAAATCGAACGCGCCTTTGCCGCCGCGCAGAAGGATGCCTCTCTGATACCGCAATTGGGTTCGCTCCTCAAAGAAAAGGGCCTCTTTGAGATCTATCAAGATCGCTTCTTCGATCTGCTCGACTAATCCACTTTATCAGTTGAGAAACATAAGTTATATTGCCTTTCAATGTAACTTATATTCAACTTCAATATAACTTATGTTGTTGCTCAATGTAACTTATGTTACTCAGCTTATAAAGTTACCCGCAAAACAAAAAAAAGACGCCCTTTCGGAGCGTCTTTTGTTTTACCTTTCAGGTGCGAAACGTTAGCGAATGCTAAAACGGAAACCCTTCTTTGGCAACGGGGCTTCCCAGAGGGTAACGTCGGTCGAACTCGAACGCGCCTCGCCTGAAACGGTTCGGCACGAGGCCCAAATGCGACGGGAAGAGGTTTTTAAGCGCAGATAGGGCGAGTAGTTCAACTGGCTGGAGGCGCTGGTCTGTTGGAGTTCCACCCTGTCCAAAACAACGACTTCTTCAATCTTTGTCCACGGATTGTACAACGCATCTAACTTCGGCAAGTCGGCGGTAATCTCCGTGCAACTCAACGTTTCCAGCGAGTC
>JAFYMU010000153.1 GCA_017548245.1 Kiritimatiellia bacterium
GGAGGCGATTGTTTATCGCGCAAGTGCGCCGCAGAATTTACGTGAGGTCTTGGCGGCACGTGCGCACGCAGAGTTGTCGCGTTTGGAACGCCGCTCGATGTTGCTGTCGCTGTTGGCGCAGTTGTTGCCGTTGTTGGGGTTGATTGGCACCTTTGTGGGGGCGTATGTGATGTTGACGGCATTGGATGTGCAGGCGCCGTTGGTGCAGACGGGCGCGGTGGCGCGTGCGATTGCAGGGGCGTTGACGAACACGATTGCGGGTTTGATTGGGGCGGCATTTTGTTATGTCGCACATCACATTTTAACGTTGAAGGCTGATGCGTTGAGTTTGGACATGGATGCTTGCGTGGCATTGATGTTGGAACATTTGAACGCAACGCAGCGCGCCGGAGAAGAGTAATGGATGGGTCAAAGTCGGAACCGAAACCGTATGTTTGGGAGCGGCATTCCTTTACGGGAAAGAAGTTCCCGAAGCGGCGCATTGTGCGTTCGTTTCTCTTAATGGTGCCGTGGATCAACTTGGTGGTGATGGGCGTGCTCTTGTGGTGCTTCTCGCAGCAGACGTTGGTACAGCCGGGGCGCGTGGTCATGTTGCCTGAGGGGCCCGCGGAGGAAGGGCTTTCGGTGCAGGCGCCGTCTGCGGTGATTCGCACGTTGGAGGCGCCAGGGCGCAAGGATGTGACGGTATTGCTTTTGGATGAAGGGCGTTATTGTTCGGATTCGCCTTCGGAATTGGAGGCCTTGCGTCGCGCTTATCCTGGGCATGAGTTGAATTTGATTGTGGATATTGGGATTCCGTATGGCACGGTGATGGCGTGGATTGAACGCTTGAAGGCGTGCGGTGTGGAACGGATTAATTTGGTCACCGTGGCAGAGCATGCTTCGGATTATCCTGGGAGCGAAACGCACTAATGACACCTCATCACGAGGATTACATTTGGGAACGCAGTCGACAGTTCGTGCCGAATAAGCGCGTGTCGATGTTGCGTTTGTTGCGTTGGCGCAAGATGCGGCGTTCTAATCGTCGTCGTAAGAGCGTGCTTGCTTATTGGTGGGCACCGACCGTCACGGTGGCGGTGGTGAGCGTGGGGCTCTTTTTGACCTACTTTGGGTTGCCTAAGGGGGAGATCGCGATTACGCCGCCGTTGCCGAAGCCGGGCCTGTATGTGGTGTCCATGTCGCAGACGGAGGTGAATGCCTTGGTGCGCCAAGAGAATGTCCGTCGCAGTTCGTTTGCGTTGAGCGATGAGGATGTGGGCATTTCGTTGGCTCAGGTGGTGCCTGAACCGCCGGGGCGTCCGTTGAAGGCGATTGAGGTGCCAGCGATGCCCGTGATGGCGATTGCGGAGGCGCCGAAGGTGGATGCCTTTTTGCCTCCGATGGCGGCGCAGCGCGTTTTTGAAGAGCAGGGGCCTTCGATTGAGACGCGGTTTGACACGGCGTTGCGCGCGAGTCAGTTTGAAGTCACGTTGCCGTTGCCTTCTGCAGAGGTGCAGGGGAATGCGGCGGCATTTTGGGTGCGTTTGAATGACGCTGGAGCCGTAGTAGAGGTGTTACGCTTTGACCCTGTAGGCGTAGAGACCGCGTGGTTGCAGTTGTTGCGTCGAGCACTCTTTAAGGGGCGTGGCACGACTGCCGCGCAAGGAATGGTTCGGATTAATTGGAATACAAAGGTCCGGGAATGAAACAGCAATTTTTGGTAGTGGCATGGTTTGCGATGACGGTACTGTTGTCGGCGCAGGTCTCTTTTCGTGGTGCAGGCCCGGTGGAAACAGATTCGCAGGGGCATGTTATTGAAAAGCTCGACTACGATCGTAAGATTGTCGCAACAAATGGGTTGCCGACGGCGGCTGAATATCGCGCTGAATTGGCCGAACGTGAACGCATGAAGAAGGTGGCTCGCGAGGTGGGCCCTTGGTTTGAGGCGATTCAGCACCTTGAAATCGTCCAGAAAGAGGGCGAAGAAAAGTACGATGCCGATGGTGGCGGCATGGCAGGTGATGGCGCAGGCCCTACGCCTGGTCAGTCGGGCGAAGGGATGGCGGCTTACATTGAAGCCATGCGCGTATTCAATAGCAACACGGCTGAGGGCGGTTCGGTGTCGAAGGATGCACGCCAGTTGAAGGCGGCGTTGGAGGAATTGCTCTATCGTCGTGGCGGTGAGGTGGTGTGTGGTCCGTCGCGTGGCGTGAGCATTAAGTATCCGTTGGAATTGTTGCTCGTGCGTTATCAGAGTTGGAAGGCGCAGAGCATTCCGATTAAGGAACTCTATCCCGCGAAGTCGGCTGATTTGTGGCCGGGTAAGGTGGCGCAAGATGCCGAACGTGTGACCAAGAAGGTGACGCTTTATCCCGGTGAAGGTGGGTACATTAGTACGGGCCTTTATGTGCCGCCAGGCGAAGTGATTACCATTAAGTGCGGTAGTTTGACGGGTAATTTGACGGCACAGATCGGTTGTCATACCGATAAATTGGATCCCAAGATTGTGCCGTTGGATGAAGATGGTAATCCGATGGATGACCCGTATAACCCTGTTTCGCCGAACCTTGCCAAGGTGAAGATGGGTTGGCAGCAGATTACGGACAACCGCCCGCTGTGGCGTTGGCCAGATATGGTGCGTCGCTTTACGATTAAGAAGAAGCGTGAAGAGATTGGCCATGTGCTAGGCGGCGTGTTGTGGTTTCAGTGGAGTGGCGGCTCGCGTCCGATGGAAGTGGAAGTTACGGGTTGCGTGCAGATGCCGTGGTTCCGTTTGGGCATCGACACCAATAAGGATTGGGTGGAGACGATTTCCAAGTATCCCGCACCGTGGGCCGAAGTGCAGACCAAGACGGTAATCTTGACCGTGGAGTCGAAGTATGTTCGCAATGTGAAGAATATGGAAGCGTTGGCGCAGTGGTGGGGTAAGGCGGCGTGCATTATGTTGCGCGTGAGTGGCCATAGCTTGCCCACGGATTCGGAAGCGCACAACTTCCGTGCCGCAAAGCGCGAATGGGGCATTTTGGATAAGAAGTTGGTGCAGATGAATCCCGAAGCGCCGCCAGACACCGAAGAACTCTTGCGTTCGGCAAGTAAGACCAAGGCTGATAGCGCAAAGGATCGTTATGGCTTTATGGTCGAACAGGAACCCGTGCCGATTGATCCCAAGAAGCCTAAGGCGCTCAAGATTCCTTCGCGTGAGAACGAACCCAAGAACACGCCGATTCGTATCGTGGACGATGTGCAGATTTCGGTTGGCGCTGGTCACTCGGGTTATCCGATCATGTGCATGGAGTGGGGCGGTGGTATGATGAATCTTGCGGGCTTGCAGAAGGCGGGTTCGTGGGGAGCATTGCACGAAATTGGCCACAACATGGGGCAGGGTGCAAATGGTATTTTCGCCTTGCCTGGCAACGGTGAAGTGGTGAACAACTTCTATGGCACCTGCACCATGAACTTGCTCAACGGTACACGTTTCACACGTATTTGTAAGGATGCCTGGACCGCTGTCGCAAAGATGGCCGAGAAGAAGACGCCGGATATGTGGAAGACGGCGCAGGTCTTTGAACGTTTGGTCTTCTATATGACCTTGGCGCACTACTTTGGCGTTGAGAGTGTGGTGACGGTGGTGAATGACACCAATGACAAGTATCCGAAGGCGGCAACGGGTGACCGTTTGTGCTGCGCGTGGTCAAAGGCTGTCCAGCGCGATTTGACGCCGTACTTTGAGATTTGGGGCTTGCCGCTTTCGAAGGCGGCGTACACCTACACGCAAGATTGGGCACCGTGGCCAACGGCAGAGGAACGCGATACGCTCTTCACGGGCCCCTTCGTCTATCGCGCTCAGCCTGGCGAAGAAGATGATGCGCCGATTACGGTGTCGACGCCTGAAGAGGTGAAGACGCGCCGTCAATTGCGTGCGCGTGAAAACTTTAAGAAGACGGTTAAAGAATAACCGTAGCGCAGGGAGTCAATGGCGATGTCCTGCCTTTTTGGACCTGTTCCTTCGCGACGTTATGGGCGTAGCCTGGGCATTGACTTGGTGCCCATGAAGACCTGTTGTTACGATTGCGTCTTCTGTCAATTGGGCCTCACGCCAAAGACGACTTGCGAACGTCGCGACTACATTCCCATTCAAACGGTTTTAGCCGAACTTGAAGCGTGGCTTGCCAAACACAATGAGGTCGATATGTTGACCCTTTGTGGTTCGGGTGAGCCCACGCTTCATGCGCATTTTGGCGAGGTCTTGCAGTGGATTCGCACAAAGACGCCGTATCCATCGTTGCTGATGAGCAATGGTGCGCTCTTCTTTGACCCTGATGTGCGCCGCGATGCAGCGTTGGCCAATCGCGTGAAGATTTCAATGCACTTTTGGGATGAGGCGAGTTTCCAAGCAACGGTACGCCCCGATGCGGCGATTTCCTTTGAACAGGTGTATGAAGGCTGGCGAAAGTTCCGCGAGGAGTTTCGCGGTTTGTTAGATATTGAATTCTTTGCGCTGCCGGGGCTGAATGATTCGCCAGAGGCGTTGAGCCGTGTGCATCAACTGATGGCGCCCTTGCGTCCGGATACCGTGACGGTCAATAGCGCGGAACGTCCCCCCGCAGATTCGTGCGTGCGTGCCGTGTCGGCCGAACAACTCGCGCACTTGCGTTCCTTCTTTGGCACGGTGGCCTGTGCACAACAAGCTGCGCAGCCTTCCGAACCGCAACCTTATTCAGATGACGCCTTGCTGGCTTTGGCGCGCCGTCATCCCTTAACGCCAGCGCAGTTCGCGCGTTATTTCGGTGTGCCCGAGGCGCAGATTACGGCGACCTTGCAACGTTTTGCCGACGCTGACCCCTATGCCGCTCGCGCACTCTTGCCGCATGAGCAATCCTAAGCGTTCGAACGCTTGGGCGACCGCATGGCCATGAGCTCCTTTTCCACTCAGTTATTTGATCCGCAGATCGGCTTTAACCGCCATCGTCCGCTCTTTGGTTGGACGATGGCGTTAGTCTTTGGTACGGGCCTTGGTTACTTCTTTGGGGGCGCGTGGGGGTGGTTGCTCGTGGCAACGGTGGCCATCGTCTTAGCATGGCGTACAAAGTCCGAATCGGTTTCAACGTTTTTGTGTCTTGCCTGCCTCGCGCTTGCGGGTTGGCGTGCAGCGCTTTTACATGATCGAAATAGCGAGGTGCTGGGGCAGTTAAAGGCTTATCAAGATGCCGCAGAGGTCTTTGATCTGAAGGTGACCGTCTCCAATGATCGTCAGGTGATCCAACGCAAACGTGGTGGCCCGTACTGTCGTTTTTCGGCTGATGACGCATGGTTGCCAGATGGAACTGAGGTGCACGGCACCAATCTGTTGATTTACTACTATGACCGCGAGGGGCGTTTTCCAAAAACAGGTGAGACGTGGCTTCTAAAGGCAAAGTTGCGCGCCAATTCGCATCCGCGTCGGATGTCTCTCTCAGCTCGTGGTGAAACCGCACAACACTTGCCGCAAGAGGATCGTCTATCAAGTGTGGAATATGTCTTGGCGCAGTTCCGAAATCGTTTGGCGAACCACTTGGCGTTGGGGGTGAGCGAGGAGGAGGCTGTTTTAACGCAAACTATGGTGCTCGGCACGCGTGCACGTTTGCCCTATGCCTTGCGACAACGTTATGCAGATGCAGGGATTGCACATATCTTTGCGATTAGCGGGCTTCACGTGGGCATTATTGCAGGTCTGCTCGTGTGGTTGCTTGCATGGGCAGGCGTTCGTTTGCGGATGCGCATTTGGCTCTTGCTTCCAACGCTCTTGGGTTATCTCTTGCTAACCGGTGTGCCGCCCTCTGCAACACGCGCCTGTCTGATGGCGCTCATGTATTGCTTCGCGCCATCGCTCCTTCGCCGTCCGGACGGCCCCAGTGCCCTCTTTGTGACTGCTGCACTCGTGTTGGTAATCGAACCTGGATGGATTGCCAATGCGGGTGCGCTCCTCTCCTTCTGCGTGATGGGCGGACTCTTTCTCTTTACCAAACCCTTTGTTTACTTCCTCAACCGCTTCTTGGGTTCGCCCCTGCAACGCACCCCGTTGGGTGAAATGCCACTTGCTCGCCCATGGCATGTCGCCCTTCGTCAATATGTCGCCCTGTTAATTGCACTCTCCTGCGCAGCATGGCTCGCGGTCTTACCGCTCTGCCTCTTCTTCTTTGGACGCGTCTCCCTTGTGGGGCTACTCCTTAATCTCATCGTTCCATCCGTAACCATGATTGTTGTTTGGACCGCCTGCCTAAGTGCATTTTGCGGCTTCCTGCTCCCCATGCTCTCGGAAATGATGAATCGCTTTAATGCGTTTTTGCTCTCTGCCGTTGATACACTCGCCCACAAAGCCCTTGAAGTTCCTGGCGCAGTCTATGAATTAGAACATCAACCCGGCGTTACGGTTGCCCTCCTTATGGGCGTTGGATTAATTATTTTAGGCCTTTGGTTGAGTATGCACGAACGCCGTTGCCGTCAAGCCGACCCGCTTGATCCAGAAAACTTCAACTTCTTCCCTCGCGCTGTCAGCGAATTCACCCAACGCGAAACGCCCTTCTAACGCGATTAAAAGACAAAATAAGATAAAATGAGGTGAATAAAAACAAAAAAATCGACCCGTTCAGGTCGATTCCTTTTTTCTTTATGGTAGGGGTGCACGGGCTCGAACCGTGGACCCAGTGATTAAGAGTCACTTGCTCTACCAACTGAGCTACACCCCCATAAGAGATGGAGCGAACTAAGGGACTCGAACCCTCAACATCCACCTTGGCAAGGTGGTGCTCTACCAATTGAGCTAAGTTCGCACGCTCAAAAACGGGGCATATTATAGGACAATTAATTTTTTAATGCAAGCACTTTTTTCACTTTTTTGCATTTTTTTGTCTTTCGGCCCTATTTTGCCGTTTGATTGCCTCTTAATACGCGAAGGGAACTGTTCGCGAGCCGCGCTGGGAATGTGGTACTATGATTTACATTGTTACCTTTAATTGATTACCTTTACTTAAGAAAGGAAGCGGAGGATGGATAAGACAAATGCGATGATATGGTGGGGGCTGAGTGCGTTGTTGTTCGTGGAGTCTCTCCTTTTAGGTATTGCCCCTTACGAACGTGCCATTTGGTTCGCAGAAATGGTCTGGCCCGTCGGCTTGTGGCTGCTCCTCTGTTTAACGCGAAAAACCTTCACCTTTTCGGGAAGTGCGTATTTGATCTTCTTTATTTGGATGGCCCTTCAAGTGGGCGGCGCGCACACGAGTTTTGAATTAGTTCCCATGGATTGGTTGATGAAACCCTTGGGGCTCGAACGCAATCCCTACGATCGCATTGCTCACTTTGCCATTGGTTGGTTCGCCTTTCCCTTTGCGGAACTCTTTTTGCGCAAGGGGTGGGCACCGTCCAAACGTCTGGCCGCCTTCTTTGCTGTGATGAGTACCATTGCGATGGCGGGTCTCTGGGAACTGATTGAATGGGCGTATGCGGAACTTGAAGGTGGTGCAACAGGAGCAGCCTTTTTGGGTTCTCAAGGAGACATCTGGGATGCGCAAAAAGATATTGGCTGCGACACCCTTGGCGCCCTCTGTTCCGCCACCCTTTTTCTGATACGCAGAAAAGGAACTCATGAAGCGTTTTAACCTCCAAAAGACGCTCATTGAAAATTTTTCTTTCGTTTCGTGTTTTGGCGCGATTTTCCCCGCTTTTAGCCTCTTTTGCTCATCTTCGTTAATTTCAAATAAGTCTTTTGTTATTAACAACTTATCTCAAAAAGACCCCTTTGCCAACGTCGCTACAGCGGCTTCCTCGGCGAAAAAGTGCTCGTCGTGACCCTCTGTAAAGCCCCCTTTTTTGGCAACATAAGTTATGTTGCAGAACAACTCAACTTACATTGATGATCAACATAAGTTACATTGAAGTGCAAAGTAAGCTGAGTTTTCGTGCAAAATAGGCTGACTTTGAGCCTAAAAATCGCCCATTTTAGCGCTCATTTCACGCTTTCTTCAAATGTGAAAGTTGCACTTTTATTGCCGTTTTGGTATCATCGCAATAAAGGCGCGGCAGATAAACGTTGAGAAGTAAAACGCTTAAATGGCGTTTGAGGCGTGTCGCCAATAAAAAACGCTTGCTAGAGGTTGTTTAAAAGGTGTAGGATGGTGTTGTCGTATGGGGACTTGTTTGATTTGAAATCGCCTCGTGAGGGGCGGGAGAAAGATTGGAGTTTCGCATGAATCGTAAGGTTAAAAAGATAGTAGGTTGGGGGTGTGTGGCGGGATGCGGCACATTCTTGTTAGGGATTGGCGTTGTAGGTTTCTTTTTCTTTTATATCGTGTTTCTCTTTTTTAGTGCGGAAGATTCAGGACAATGGGGGTCTGTGAATCAAATACTTGAGTCGGAAGAGGCGTTTTATTCTATTCGGGGAGAGTGGGACTATTCGCGTGTACCATTACGACGTCCTTATGATTTAAAGCAGATGGAACGGAATGGCGAAATTACCCTTGGTTCAAATAACTTGGTAGTTTTGAGCTCCGTGGAAGGTGTTACATATTCTAATGGATATTTTGTAGGGGAGACTTCTGCGTCCTCACCTGAAGGGAAACAGTGGTTTGTGATTGCGCCTGACGGAACCTTGTCGCTCTTTGATACGATTGAAAATGTTCGTGATTTTGCGCATTCAGTTCAGGTAGAGGTCTCATCATTCACCTCGGCCGATGAACTTTTACGAACGTTTGGCCGGACGGGTAATGGCTTGCCGTTATTTGATGTTGAGACGTTGCGAATAGACGCTCGTGTACCATCGCGGTAAGGTCGGGGAGTGAGGGGATTTTTAGCGGGTTGGCGTTGGGAGTGGGGGCGTGGTGGATGATTTTTGGAGAAAAAGGGGTGTTTTGGGTGAAAAAGTCGCTTTGGACGTGAAAATAGACTTGAACTTTTACGCAGGATTGAGTAACATTTTAGCCATACGTGAGATTGCTTTTTGCAAACACCGTAATTGAGTGAGGACACTATGAAAAAACTGATTGTGGCACTTTTTGCATCCATGACCTTCGCCGCTGGCGCTTTCGCACAGGAAGCGGCTCCTGCTCCGACGACGATTCAGCGCGTTGAAACTCGCACCCTTTCGCCGGTGGTGTTCTCGCTTCAGGGCGATGATACGATTGATATTATTGGTTTGCGTTTGAGCGCATGGGGCACCTGCCAGAACTTGACGGGTGTGGATTTGGCGATTGGTGGTGAAGCCACGAATGCGTATGGTTTGCAGTTGGCCCTCGTGCGTAACAAGGTGATTGATACCGCTGGCGCACTTCAGGTGGCAATCGGTAAGAACTCGGCTGGTACGCTCGCTGGCGCTCAGTTGGGTCTCTACAACGAAGCCATCGTGGCGAAGGGCGTGCAGGTGGGCTTGATCAATAGCACCGCAGATGTGCGTGGTTTCCAGATTGGTCTCTTGAACTCCACCAACTCCATCTATGGTTATCAGATCGGTTTGATTAACGTCATTAAGGGTTCGAAGGTGCCCTTCTTCCCGATCGTGAACTTCATGTTCTCTGAGGACTAAGGATTCGTCTCCATGGAGAACTGGAAACAAGAGCTTGAAGATATCTTCCTGAGCGACTCGTTGGCTTCTCGCGCCGAACGTGAGAATGCGCAGTTCGCGAAGTTTCTGAGAGAGGTTGCCACCCCTGCACTCACGGAGATTGCGGGGGAAATGCGTCGCTTGGGACGTTTGGCAAGTGTGCGCGAGGCTCCGGCTTCGACCATCCTCACGGTTTATCGCAATGGCGGAAATGTGGAGGAGATTTGCTATTCGGTGACGCGTCGTTTCGTCAACGATGGTATCTTGCCGTTGGCCTATGTGCGTGTGGTGCGTACCAATTCGCGAACGACCACGCACGAAGAGCCTTTCCGTCCTGAGGGCACCGCATACACGCTCGAAGATGTCACTGCAGAAGATGTGATTCGCTCGTTTCTGACGTTTTACCGCATGACAAAGGGACAGTAATGGGCTGGAAAGGTAAAGACCCTTACGAAGGCATGCGCCCAGAGGCAACCCTGGGCGCCTCTTTTTCTCAACGTCTCAGCGTTTGGCTCGGCACGGGCTTAGGGTTGGGATTGGTCGCACCATGTGCGCCGGGCACCTTTGGGTCGTTGCCGGGCGTACTGTTGGCGTGGGGCTTTGCGGCATGGTTATCGTGGCCGCTGCAGGTGGTGGCGTGCTTGGTATTAACCTTGTTGGCGGTGCCGATTTGTACGATTTCGGAGCGCACGCTTAAAAAGAAGGATGATGGTCGTATCACGGCGGATGAGTGGATGCTCTATCCGATTGCAAC
>JAFYMU010000154.1 GCA_017548245.1 Kiritimatiellia bacterium
CCGCGAACTCGCCGATGTCCGCGCCGCTGCCGACGGGTTGAAGGCAAAGTGGCAGACTGAAAAGCAGAGTCACGAGCAGTCCAAGACCTTACGTAGCCAACTCGATGAGGCGCGTCATGCCCTTGAAACGGCGCAGCGCACCTACGATTATGCCCGCGCTGGCGAACTGCAATACAAGACCATTCCCGAACTCGAAGCCCGCCTCAAAGCCGCGGCTGCCGACACGGATGGAGCAATGTTGCGCGAGGTTGTTGGGCCAGAGGAGATTGCCGAGGCCGTGAGCCGTTGGTCGGGCATTCCTGTGGCCAAGTTGTTGGAGGGCGAACGTGAGAAGCTCTTGCAGATGAGTGATGCTTTGAAGGCGCGTGTGATTGGCCAAGACGAAGCCGTGGATGCCGTGGCGGACGCGGTGTTGCGCGCTCGTGCTGGGATTCGCAATCGCCGCAAACCCATCGGTGCCTTCCTCTTCCTTGGTCCGACAGGCGTGGGTAAGACCGAACTCGCTCGCGTGTTGGCTGAACAACTCTTTGATAGCCGCGATGCGATGACGCGTATCGATATGTCCGAGTACATGGAGAAGCACAGCGTGAGCCGTTTGGTCGGTGCGCCTCCTGGTTATATCGGTTACGAAGAGGGTGGCCAACTCACGGAAGCGGTTCGTCGCAAACCCTATTCCGTGGTTTTGTTGGATGAAATCGAAAAGGCGCATCCGGATGTCTTCAAACTCTTCTTGCAGGTCTTTGATGATGGCCGCTTGACCGATAACAAGGGCACCACTGTTAGCTTTGCGAACACGATTATCATCATGACCTCCAATCTCGGGAGCGATCTCATTGCGCGTGCCGAACAGGAGGGTTCGGCGGATCTTCAGGAGTTGGTGGAGACCTTGTTGAAGAGTAAGTTCCCGCCCGAATTCCTCAACCGTTTGGACGAGACGCTCATCTTCAAACCGCTTAGCCGTGGTAGCTTGGAGAAGATTCTCGACTTGCAGTTGGCGGATCTTGCCCAACGTTTGGAGGAGGCCGAGCTGACGTTGGAGATTACGCCAGAGACACGTTCCGCACTCATTGAAGCGGGTTACGATCCCGAATTCGGTGCGCGTCCGCTCAAGCGTGTCATTCAACGCCAACTCGAGACGCCCCTCGCGCGACGCATCATTGCCGGCGAAGTCCTCCCAGGCTCCACCGTTACACTGTAGGTAGAGGCTTGTGTGGGGGTTGCATCGCCCCCAAAGTCGCGTTACTAAAAGAGGCGATGATAACAAGAAAGCGCGGTAATCGACCGCGCTTTCTTGTTTGATTTCCTTCCTTGCAAAGCATCCTTTCGTCGTCAGTCGATTTGGGGTGCGGCCTGCCACCGGCGTGAGCTTGTATCATGTGCAGTCGTATTACAGCGATGGAAAAAATGAAAAATTTTACTCGTTGGAAAGTGGTTTTTTGCTATTATAACGGCAGATTTTAACCCCCTCTTATTTAGGAAGGCTGAATTATGAAGCAGTACAAGATTGGTCTCGTTGGTATTGGTGCCGTTGGCACGGAAATGATCAAGGTGCTCCGTCAGCGTAATTTCCCTGCAAGTGAAATCCGCGTTTTGGCTACTCGCGAACGCGATGAAGTGATTGCTGGTGAGACGTTCCACGTGTTGGAAACGAAGCCTGAAGCCTTTGAAGGCTTGGATATCGTGTTGTTTGCAGGCACGGAAGGTTCGAAGGGCGCAAGCAAGATGTGGGGTCAGGTTGCCATTGAAAAGGGCGCCATTGTGATTGATAACGGCGACGACTTCCGCATGAAGGACGATGTGCCGTTGGTCATCCCCGAAATCAACGCCGATGACATGGAAAAGATGGTGCGTAACGGTTCGCGTTTGATTGCGAACCCCAACTGCTCGACGATTATTACGTTGATGGGCATTTCGGCATTGCACCGCGTGAATCCGTTGAAGCACATGACCGCTGTGACCTTCCAGAGCGTCTCGGGTGCTGGTCGCGCCGCGATTGACGAACTCGATGCGCAGATGAAGCAGGTCGCCGCAGGCGAACCCTCCACGCCGAAGGCTTTCGCTCACCAGATCGTGGCGAACGTGATCCCGCAGATTGGCGGTCCGAAGCCCGAAATGCCTGGTTTCACCACTGAAGAAGCCAAGTTGACCTTTGAAAGCCGCAAGATTTTGGGTGCGCCCGATTTGCAGATTGCCTGCACCTGCGTGCGTGTGCCGGTCTTCTACGCACACAGCATTGCTGTGCACGCCACCTTTGAACGCGCCTTCACGGTGGAAGAAATGCGTGACATCTTCGAAAAGGCTCCGGGTGTGGAATTGGTGGACGATCTCGCTGCCGCCACTTATCCGATGCCGAAGGATTTCGGTGGTAAGGACAATGTGGGCATCGGCCGTGTCCGTTTGGACCCGTCGGCTGAAAATGGTGTCGCATTGTGGTGTTCGGGTGACAACATCCGCAAGGGTGCTGCGCTCAACGCTGTGCAGATTGCTGAAGAATTGGTCAAGCGCGACCTCGTCTAATCCTCTTTACCTAAGGAATACTGAAACATGTCCGATACACTTTGCCCTTGCGGTTCTGGAAAAACCTTTGCCACGTGCTGCGAACCCATTTTGAACCTCGCAACCAAGGCAGAAACCGCCGAGCAATTGATGCGTGCCCGTTACACGGCTTACGCAACGTGCAATATTGACTTCCTCTACGGTTCTTCCGGCGCTGATGTGCAGGCAGAATTTGATCCCGAAGCATCGCGTCGTTGGGCTGAAGGCTCCGAATGGCAGGGCATGCAGGTGCTCGCCACCGAAAAGGGCGGCGCTCAGGATGACGAAGGCGTGGTGGAATTCATCGCCAAGTACAGCGTGAATGGTACCGCATTCGAGCACCACGAACGTTCGCTCTTCCAGCGCGTCAACGGTGAATGGAAGTTCATCGACGGCACGCTCGTGAAGCCGGAACCCTTCGTGCGCGAAACGCCGAAAATCGGCCGCAACGAACCCTGCCCCTGCGGTTCGGGTAAGAAGTACAAAAAGTGTTGCGGTAAGTAAAACAAATGGCGGAGGCTTCCCCCTCCACCATTTTTCTGTGTAATGCCCCTTAGAAAGCAACCTATGTCCTACGAAAACGCCAATATTGAAACCATTGCCCGCGGCGTCTGTCTCAAAGCAGGCGCACTGCTCGTTTGCCAACCCGCAAAGGGTGGCCGTTGTTACTTGCCTGGCGGGCATATTGAGTTCGCCGAGACCGCGCGTCAAGCACTCGTGCGCGAGATTCAAGAGGAGATGGGGCTCTCCGCTTCCGCTGGCGCTTTCCTCGGCGTTACCGAAAACACCTTCATCCAAAAGGGCGAACAGCATTGCGAGATGAATCTCATGTTCGTGCTTGATATCCCTGGCATTTCGCCCGACATTGACCCGCCCGCGACTGAATCGTGGATTGCCTTCCGTTGGATTCCCTTCACCCCCGAAGCCCTACGCGAGGCCAATCTCCTCCCCGCCCATCTCATCACCGACCTCACCTCTCGCCTCTCCACCCCTCATTTTACTCCCTTCCACATCGAAGACTATCCGTCTATGTAAAGCGCCTTTTGGCGATCATCTCAATAAAAGAACTACAGACGTATTCGCTTTTGGTTGACAGGTGTAAAGTGCGTAATTTGGATTAAAACAATGAGAAATATGCATCTCTTTGGTGGTGCGGAAAGTCTTCCGCGTATCTACTCGTTCACGCTCGAACGTCTTATTGTTGTCTTCCGTATGTCGGAGTTGGCGGCATACAAGGCGTTCGTGGATGCCTTTGAAATTTATTCGTGGGAGGGCGTGCGTTACAAGGTGACGGACTTCAAGTGGGAGCCGACCAATATCATCTCCCAGATGCAACTAGCATTGGGGCGTTGGTCGGAAGTGGCAAAAGGGTGTGCGCGTCTCTATGGCACGTACACATTGGAAGCCACGGAGGAGCGGATTTCATTGGAGGATTTGAAGTCAAAGTATTGTGAACGTATCCGTCAGACGCATTCTGAGAGGCGCGCTGCGCGCAAAATTGCGGTATTGCAAGAGGTTGCAACCTTTGACGAATTGCGTGTGCCGCTCGAAATCTCCGCCTATGACGATGGGGGTGATAATGATCTCTGGCTCGCAGTGCCGCTTGATCCCGAGGCGGAGGTGAGCGTTGCGTATGATGAGAAGACGCTTGAAATCACAGCCGAGGGGATGGGTTATGATTATGATGCGCAGTGGCCAGTCAATGTCTACTCGCTCTGTAATCAAACGCTTTTTCGTATGCATGAAGGCCCCGAGGCGGCTCGCCCATTAACAGAGGCCGATTTGGAGGCATTGGTGAAGTTACTTGTGAAGAATGAAGCGCTCTCGCTCACAGCGGAAGCATTTAAGGATTGTCACTCGCTCTTGGCGATTTTGGGTGTGGTGTTCAAAGAGTATGGGCGCTATTGGTGTTGATTTAGGGTGGGGGATGTCCCCGAAAAAGAGCCGTTTTTGAGAGTTTAGAATGCAAAAAAGGGTGCTTTTTTGTGAAAAAAGTTGCACGTTTCTCTTTTAGTGTGTTATACTTGCGAGACTTTTTTCAGTGATGCCCCTTTAAGGAGACAACAGTTATGGCACGCAAAATTCCGTTGGACCATGTGCGCAACATTGGTATTATGGCCCACATTGACGCCGGTAAGACGACCACGTCTGAGCGTATTCTTTTCTATTCCGGTAAGAACCACAAGATTGGCGAAGTGCATGATGGCGGCGCCACGATGGACTGGATGGTTCAGGAACAGGAACGCGGCATTACCATCACCTCTGCTGCTACCGCAGTGATGTGGGGTGACTACATGATTTCGTTGATTGACACCCCCGGTCACGTGGACTTCACGGCAGAAGTGGAACGCTCCCTTCGCGTGTTGGACGGTGCTGTGGCAGTGTTCTGTTCGGTCGGTGGCGTGCAGCCCCAGTCGGAACAGGTCTGGCGTCAGTCTGAAAAGTACAAAGTGCCGAAGTTGATCTTCGTCAACAAGATGGACCGCGTGGGCGCAAACTTCTTCTCCGTGATGGACCAGGTGAAGAACCAGCTCAACGCTCGCCCCGTTCCGATGGTTTGCCCGCTCGGCGCTGGTGAAACCTTCGAAGGCGTGGTGGACTTGCTCGAAGAACGTTTGGTGACCTATGATAAGGCCTCCAACGGCGTGAAGCAGATCTACTCCGAAATCCCCGCAGAACTCGCAGACAAGTGCGCTGAAATGCGTCAGGAAATGATCGAAGCCGCTGCTGAACAGGACGAAGAACTCATGAACAAGTTCTTCGAAGAAGGCACCCTCACCAAGGAAGAAATCATTAAGGGTCTCCGTAAGGGCTGCATCAGCCGTTCGATCATGCCTGCCTTCTGCGGTACCGCATTCCAGAACAAGGGTATCCAGATCCTCCTCGACGCAGTCGTGAGCTATCTCCCCAGCCCCCTCGACATCCCCGCAGTCGTCGACGAAGCTGATGAGTCCATCGTTCGCCACGCTAACGATGACGAACCCCTCTCCGCACTCGCATTTAAGATCATGGCCGATAAGAACATGGGTAAGATCATCTTCACCCGCGTTTACTCCGGCGTGCTCCGCGCAGGTTCGGAAATCCTCGACTCCACGATCAACAAGAAGGCTCGTATCTCCCGCCTCTTCCGCATGCACGCTAACCACCAGGAAAAGCTCGAAGAAGCTTATGCCGGTGACATCGTTGCTGTGATTGGCTTGCCCAACACCCGCACGGGCGATACCCTCTGCGATCCTGAAAACCCGATTCACTTGGAATCCATCGACTTCCCCGCACCGGTGATCTCGATTGCTGTGAAGCCCGTTTCCCGTGGCGACAACGAAAAGCTCGGTAACGCACTCCACACCCTCGCTCAGGAAGACCCCACCTTCACCGTGGCATTCGACCAGGAAACCTCTGAAACCATCATTTCCGGTATGGGCGAACTCCACCTCGAAATCATCGTTGACCGCTTGAAGCGCGAATTCAACGTGGAATGCGAAGTGGGCCGTCCCGAAGTGGCTTACCGCGAATCCATCGCTGTCGAAGGCGAAGGCGTATACAAGCACAAAAAGCAGTCTGGTGGTCGTGGTCAGTATGACCATGTCTGCATGAAGTTCGCTCCGCAGGAAGACGGCAAGGAATTCGAATTCATCAACGACATCAAGGGCGGTGTCATCCCCGGCGAATACATCCCCGCAGTCGAAAAGGGTACTCGTGCTGCAATGGAATCCGGTCCTTTGGCTGGTTACCCCGTGCTCCCGCTCAAGGCAACCCTCTTCTACGGTTCGTACCACGATGTGGACTCCTCGGAATTCGCCTTCCAGACCGCTGCTCGTCAGTGCTTCAAGGAAGTGTTCTTGAAGAGCCAGCCGCAGCTCCTCGAACCCATCATGAAGGTCGAAGTCGTTGTTCCGGAAGACTACATGGGTGCCGCAACCGGTTCGCTCTCTCAGCGCCGTGGCCGCGTGGAAGGTATGGAAGAACGTGGCGGCGCACGCCTCGTGCACGGCTTCGTCCCCTTGGGCGAAATGTTCGGTTACTCCAACACCATCCGTACGCTCACCCAGGGTCGTGGTGCATTCACCATGGTGTTCGACCACTACGAACCCGTGCCGCGTAACCTCCAGGACGAAATCGTTGAAAAGCGCCGCAAAGCCGGCAAGGTTCACGGTTACTCCGAAAACGACGATTAATCCAATCCTCGTTAAACCCAACAAAAAGACCGCACACTCGTGCGGTCTTTTGTTTTTGTGAGCGAGCCGCGCGATAGGGATCGCGCTCATCAGATGAAGTACGCGTGTCGGGTGAAGCAAGTGTGTCGGATGAACAGAGGCTTATCTGATGTAGGGGATAGGGATTCTTTGATGTGGAGTATTATTTGGAAAAGTGTGGTGTTTCCTTTGGGGTAAATGTGTTAGACTAGGTGTAGGTCTCTTGAATGACGTTTGTTGTTTTGTCTGAATGAGGGCGTGAGATGGATAGTTTAGACCTTTTTGGTGATACTGAGGTGTCTTTGAGGGCAACCAATGTTAAGTTGGATGTCATCAAATTGGATTATTTGTCCTCGGAGTCGTTGACGTGGCAGGAGTTGTTTTCGGGGTATAATCGCATTAAGGCAATTACGTTTTCTTCGGGGATTGGATTTGTGGGGCAGTTGTTGAAGTTGTTTGATGATGCGGAGATTATTTTTGGTTGTGAGCAGGTGATGTCCAACACGTTGCAGGAGGTGATGGCGTATCAGGCTAAGTTGTTGGAACGGATTCGCGCGGAGTCGTCTGTCACGCAGCAGTATTTGATTGATCGTATTGAGGGGAATAGTTTGCGGCTTTGGGTCTCTCGCCAACAACTTTCGCATGAGAAGATTTACCTTTTGGAGTCTGATTCGGGTGCGCGTCGTGTGGTGATGGGGTCTGCAAATCTTTCGTTTAATGCGTTCGGTGGGCGTCAGCGTGAGAATATCACTTATATGGATGGTGATCGGGCGTATGAGCGTTATCTTGAAATCTTTGAGGCGCTCAAGGAGAAATCGTCTGACCGGATTACGAAATTGGCCTTAATGTCTGCTGATGTCACGGAAAATCTTGACCAGATCCCAATTGCAGAAACGATTCGGGTGCAGAAGGCAATCTATCTTGAGGCGCCTTCTGAGGAGGAGACGGCTGAGGTGCGTTTTATCCTTGATACGCATCAGTTGGCGAAGAAGATTGCGCCGTCGATTTCAATTTCCAAGAGTGAGAAGAAGGCTGGGCGTATTTTGGTTTCTGCAGATGTGATTCAAAAGGTGAAGCGCCAACGGATTCGTGAGGAGGAGAAGGAGCGCGAGGTGCGCAATGAGTATCCGCAGTTGCGCGTGGATGTGGCGCAAGGGCTTGTCTTTTTGAATGATCAACCGCTTGATTTGGATCCGCCGAAGGAGGCCATTCAACAGGATATTGATCTCTTCGTCAAGTATATGTC
>JAFYMU010000155.1 GCA_017548245.1 Kiritimatiellia bacterium
GCCGGTGGTTTATCTGTTGGTGGATGGGGAAGAGTGCCGGATGCGTTACACGGCGACCGATGGGTTGCATGGGAGTTGGCATTTTGCCAAGACACGTCAGGATTTGAAGCACCTGCCGGTGATTGTTTTGGATATGTTGGGGGATAAGGATTTCAATCCTGGGCTTGCGGAAAATGCGACCTATGGGTTGAATCGCGTGCTCCTTGCTGCGGCGCGTGACGCAGGGGTGGCGTTGGAGAATGCAGGGGAAATTGTGGATGATCACGTGCCTTTCTTGGTAGAAGGTTGGCGCGCGACCGATGTGATTGATTTTGATTATGGGCCGAACCACCAGTGGTGGCATACGGCAGCGGATACTTTGGACAAACTGAGTGCAGATTCGCTTGCGCAAACGGCGAAACTCATTTGTAAAACGGTTGAATACTTGAAAAAGGATAGGCAATGATTACTGTATTGATTAATGCGCTTCTCGCGTTGGTGACGGGTGTCACGTTGACGTTGACCGATGTGTCGCCGTGGTACTGGTCGATTCTCTGGGGCTTGCTCGTCTTGGTGGGCGGTCAGGCGGCGTTGGGTTTGATCTTGCGTCGGAAGATGACCGATGTTTCGAACCGTGTGCAACAGGTGATGAAGCAAGGCCAGATTAAGATGCAGGCCAAGGTGCAGCGTTGGCGCACGAAGCCGGTCTCGAGTCAGAAGGCGGCCGAACAGGAATTGGCGAAGGATCGCGATGCGATGATTGCCGAAGTGCAGGCCGTCTTGCGTCCGTTGGAAAAGTATCGCTTGTGGGTGCCGCTCTTGGGTCGTCAGTTGGCTACGATGGAGTTGCAGTTCGCCTGGCAGCGTAAGGATTTTAAGCGCGTGGACATCTTATTGCCGCGTGCACTCTTGATGGAACCCTTCTTGATGTGCATCCGCTTGGCCCGTTTGTGGCAGCAGAACGCGACGACTGAGGAATTGCGCAAGGTCTTTCAGCAGATGGTGCGCCGTGCACGTTATGGTACGACGGCTTTGGTCTACTGCACCTTTGCGTGGATGTTGGTCAAGCGTGGTGATGTGGATGGCGCCTACCAAGTCTTGGTGGAAGGCGACGAAAAGAATGAACATCCGGTGATTAAGTCGAACAAAGAGGTCTTGGCGAACAATCGTGTGGCGCACTTTACCAATGTGGCCTTCGGCGATGAGTGGTACGCGTTGTGGTTGGAAGAACCCAAGATGCGCGCTAAGCGTGCGCGCGACAATGGCCGTTTCTTTGCCTAATGCGACCCGTGGGTGAACCTTCTCTCACACCCCTCTTTCTTGAAATGACACGAACAGGCGAGGATAAATCAATGGATTCTGACCGACTTCCGGCAGAAATTCGGCGATTTGCCTTGCCTTTTTTGTTGATTACCTTTCCCTTTGCCATCGCCTTTGCAGGGACACCCCTCGTCAGTGGCATGGTCTTTGCGGCCTTTTTCTTCTTGGCCTATCAATTAAATTGTATTAAACCCTTTGGGATGATTCTTGGGGCGAGCTTCCTCATCAACTGCCTTTTCTTTTCGGGGGCAGTCATTCACTTTGATACGGATGCCTATATCGCGCCTCAGATTCGCCTCTTGGCATCGCCCTTTCAGATTACACCCGATGGCTTTTACAGTGCCACGCACTTGGCATTACCCCGTGGATTTAGTGCGTGGTGTGCGGCGCTGTACCGTTTAACAGGTTCGATTGACTGCGGGGCGATGTTGGTATGGATGTTGATTCCGGCGGCATGGATTGTGTTGCGCCGCGCCTTGACCCGTTGGCAAACCCTTGTCTTGCTCCTTTCGCCAGCGCTCTTCCCCAGTCTCTTTAATTTAATGTCTGATGGTTGCGTCTACCTCTTGCTCCTCATTGCGCTTGTGGCGCTTGTGGACAAGGAGAACTTTTGGATTCCCTTGTTGGCCGCAGCAGGGGCCGCACTCTGTAAGACCTCGGCGTGGATTCCCTGCGCGTTGGTGGGTCTGCTTCTCTTGCGTTATCACCCCAAGCGTTGGTGGAAGCTCGGACTGGTGGCGATTGTGGTCTTGGGTTACAACCTCCCAACACTCCGCATGATGTGCGCGGGCGGCCTTTCTGAAATCTCGGCAGACTTTGATTGCGCCAATGATGCGGCGAAGGCGATGGGCTATTGGGCCCGTTTGGCATACGTCTACTTGGGCCATTGGACCACAACGACGCAACCGGTCTTTGGTGCTCACGTGGGGGGCGTGGATGGTGGCGGCGTGGATGGGTTGGGACCCGTCTTCCGTTTGGCAGTGTGGTGTTCGCTGGCGGTTTTGATTTGCTTTAGAAAGCGGCTGAAGGGTTGGGGCTTGCCCTTGGTCTTGGCGTGGGGAAGTGTCTTGGTGATGCCTACGCTCTATATCGGTTATGCGCGTTATGTGCCGTGGCTCTTTCCTGCGGTGATGTTGCCCTTGGCATTGGTTGCGCCGCGGTGTTCAATGCTATTGAGTGGCGCGCTCTGCGTGGTGCCAACGTTATGGTTGGGCTGGCGTATTGCGCTTTCTACGGAAGTGGTTCGAGTGGCGTGCCATGCCACGGCGGTGCAGAGTGGGGTTTACAATATCCGCTGCACCTTCCGTGATCAGTTGACGGAGGTAGCGCAACCAACGTTGAGTGGTTCCTTAATTTACTCCTATCAGATGGACGAAGGTTATTTCCCGCCGATTCAGCGCACCCATTTTGAAGATATGAAGGCGGTTTCACCCTTTGCGAAGGCACATGATGTGCAGGCGTACATGGTCAAGACCTGGGCGCCTTGGATGATTTGCCATTTTCCCGAATACCTTTTTGATTTATTGACATTACGAACGCGTTGGCTCTTGGCCCCACGAGGTTTGACAGATGACCTTTCTACCGCTCACCGTTGAGGATCTTCCTCGATTATTACCCTATTTTGCAAAGCAACCCTTCCGTTTGAGCGACTATACGGTTGGTTTTCAGTTGATGTGGTCGCTCTATGCTGCAACGCAATATGCAGAGGTGGAGGGTTGCCTCGTCTTGCGTTCGAACTATGGCGGCAAGGTGCGATTCCACTATCCCTTGTCGCCTGAGGCCGATGTGGCGGCAGAGTTGCGCGCGTTGGAGAGGTTGGAACACTATTGCGTGGTGGAGGGCGATGTCTTGGTCTTGGCGAGTGTGCCGGGCGAACGCCTCGCGATGTTGACCCACCGTTATGGACGTAATCTCACGTTGACGAATCCAAGAACGTGGCGCGACTATCTCTACAATATCTCAGACTTTGCGGACTACGCGGGAAAACGGTTCTCTGGCCAACGCAACCACGTCTCGAAGTTCCGCCGCAACTATCCCAACGCGACCTTCCGTTTGCTCACGATGGACGATATGCCCGCCGTGCGCGATTTCCTTCAGGAGTATGCCGAACGCCAATATGCCAAGAACTCCTTCATTGCGAATGAGGAACTGAAGGGTTCGTATCGTCTTCTGGATGCCTTTGAGACCTTGCAGATGGTCGGCGGTATCTTGCTTGTCGAGGATAAGATTGTCGCGGTAACGATTGGTGATATTGCGGGCGATACCTTGGTAATTCATGTGGAAAAGGCCTTGGTGGGCTATGAAGGGGTGTACCCAACGATTGCCCATGAGTTCGCAAAAGCGGTGCGTCGCGAGGGTTTGGTCTATATCAATCGCGAGGATGATGCGGGCGATTGCGGTTTGCGTAAGTCCAAATTGCAGTACAATCCCATTCAGATTTTGGACAAGTACACTTTCGAACCCAAACGTGTCATTGAAGAGATCGAACAGGCACCGACCTTGCACTCCACGCGTTTGACCTTGCGTCCCGTCGCGGATGAGGAGGTGCATGCGTTTGGGCGCTTGGCAAGGAATATCGAACGGAACCGTTTTTGGGGTTGGGATTGGCGTTCGGCCTGGACGCAAGAGGGCGACCCGCGCGATGGTTGGTTCCTTGACTTGACGCGGAAGGACTTTGAGGCGCGTCGCGAAATCTCGTTGGGTATCTACGAAGGCGAGACCTTCCTCGGTGAAGCAGTCTTCCATAACTTTACCTATGACCACATGGTTGAACTCGGCGTTCGCCTCTTGCCTGAGGCCGAACGGAAGGGTTATGCCACCGAGGCGATGCGTTGTATGGCCGACTATGCGCTCTGTTATTGGGGCCTTGAGAAGGTGATGGCCAAGTGTTTTAAGGATAACTTGGCCTCCAAGAAGATGTTGCAAACGGCGGGATTGCGTCCAACCTCCGAGGATGAACAGTTTTACTACTTCTCGCGAACGGCCAAGAACTAAGGAGACATGGCGATGTTTTTAGAAACCGAACGCACCCCAGTGCAACCTGCGAACGCAAGCCTGATCCATGAAATGATGGGGAATAAGGAGCAGTGTGGCGATTTTTTGGTTTTGCTGAAGAGCCAAGCGGAAGAAGATTCTGCTTTTATGCAGTTCGCCTTTGATGACGAGACCTCGGGGACCTTGGAATATCGCGATGAGGAAACCTTGTATTGTTGCACGCGTCCCGTTACAACGCTGGAGGCAGAAACGGCGTTGGTGGAGTACCTGAATGGGCGCGATGACTGGAAGCTTCGGTTTCAATGGGACGAAGTCAAGTTGGGTAACGGCGCGTTGGCGTTTTTTGAAAAGCCTTGGGTTGCAGCGCTGATTGTGCTCGCCATCTTGGCCGTACTCTTGTACAAGCGGGGCTTCTTGACGGCCTTGTTGAAGTAAACGGGCGTGTCAATTAAATAAAAGCGCGACGTGGATTTCCGCGTCGCGCTTTCTGTTGGGCCTGCTGAAGACGTTATTCAGCCGGTGTACCCATGAACTCCTTGGCCACGGCTTCACCCCAAAGGCGGTGGCCTTCTTTGTTGGGATGGAGCAAGTCGGGCAACAAATCACGGCGTAGGGTGTGGCCATCTTCGGCGAGGTAGCAGGCGGAGATGTCAACGTGACGAACTGTGGTGCCGTTGGCAAGGGTGGGGATGGACTGGTTGATGATGTCATTGATGCGACGATTGGGGTCGCTGCCATTCTGGCCACGCGGGAAGATGGAGAGTACCGTGATGGTGGCTTGGGGGCATTTTTCCTGGAGCGTGGTGACAATGGCTTGGATGCCAGCAAAAGTGTCTTCGGGTTTGGCATGAATGTTGTGGCCAGTGTTATTGGTGCCAATCATCAACATAATGCGCTTCGGGGCAACGACAGACCAGTCAATGCGGTTGATACGCCAGAGCACCTCTTGAGTTCGGTCGCCGCTAAAGCCGAGGTTGAGCGGTTTGCCAAAGTAGTGCGTCTGTAAATCAGGGGCCACGACATCCCAGTTGTGGGTGATCGAGTCGCCGATTAACACCGTATCGTGTTGTTGTTTCGCCTGCGCCTCTTTCTCAGCGAGGCGAACCTTCCACCAGTTAAGTCCGAGACGATGTGCAGGCACAATCGCGGGATTGGTGGGCGGCGTCTGCTGTGCGAAGAGTGCAGTGGTGGTCAACGTCAGGAGGAGCAGTGTAGAGAGGAGGCGTTTCATGTCAAACCTTTCGATAACGTGAATGCCTTTACTGTAGCACGTCTCTTCATTCACAAGCGAGTAAAGTTGTTAGAAAAAGCGCACCTGTCTACAAAAAGCTACGCTCTGCGTTACTTCTTTTTCCAACAGAGGAGCGCAACCCCCAGTGCAGAGGTGAGCACAATCAAGCCAATAATCAACGAGTAGACGAGCAAGGCTTGCGTATCGGTGAGGAAAAAGAAGAGAAGTGCCATGAGCAGGCAGGCTTCAAGCGCTGCAAAGGTAATGAGGGCTTTTTTCATTTAAAAGGCTCCAAAGAGGTCTTCTTGGATATAGGCAGGGGCCGTCACCGTTGGTTTCTTACGCTTGGCAGGGGCTTTGGGCGCAGGCTGCGGTGGAGGTGGTGGCGTGGTGTCGCCCGAACCCGAGAGGCGTTCCCAGAAGGTGGCTTCAGGCATCATCGGAATCTGCAACGCTTGTGCCTTGTTATACTTGCTGCCGCCAGGGTTTTCACCGATTAAGAGGAAGGAGGTCTTCTTTGAGACCGAACTCTGCACGGTGCCGCCTTGATTGCGGATCTGTTCCTCAAAGTATTCACGCGGCTTGGAGAGCGTGCCGGTAATGACAAAGGAGAGACCGGTCAAGGCTGAGCCAACGGCATCCTTGCGTTCGGGCATCGGGTTGATGCCGAGCGCTTCCAAACGAGCAAAGAGATCTTGGGCATAGGCCGACTTGACAAAACGGAAGAGCGCACGCGCCATTTCGGGTTTGATAGTCAAGAGATAACGGTCACGAATCGAACGCGACGGGTCATCACGTTGGATAATGCCATAAGGAGCAAGCGCCTCGGCACGGGAGATGATTTCACCTACAAAGAGATCGCGATCCTCTGATGCCATCGATTTACGGTTCACAGCATCGTAGAAGGCGATGATCTGTTCGATTAAGGAGGTGTCCTTCATGGCC
>JAFYMU010000156.1 GCA_017548245.1 Kiritimatiellia bacterium
AGAACAACCCCAGATTACGGCGAACGCGGGTTTCCCTATTATCGCCATTGGCCCGGATGGTGGCTGGACCGAACAAGAGAATGCGGCCTTTGCCGAACACGGGTTCTTGCCGATTACCTTGGGCGAACGTCCGTTGCGAACCGATACGGCGGCGATTGCCTTGCCGGCGGTGGTGCAGGATCGCCTGAACTTCCGTTAACGCAGCGTTTGAGAAGGTGTTATGGAAAATCTGATTAGCGCATTTGTCTTGACCCTCATCGCAGGTGTCTCCACGGGGATTGGCGCGGTGTTAGCGTTCTTCACCAAACGTTCGAGCACGCGCTTTTTGTCCGTCTGCACGGGGTTGTCTGCCGGGGTCATGCTCTATGTCTCCTTTATGGAACTCCTGCCGGGCGGTATTCACGAGATAGGCGAAGGGGGCCTTACGGAAAAGCCGGCGACATTATTGGGCATTTTGGCCTTTTTTGCGGGCATTGCCTTGATTTTCCTCATTGACCGTTTGATTCCCGAGACGGAAAACCCGCACGAGACGCACGAACCCGAAGAGTACACCGAGTTGCGTGATGAATCGGCGGAGACACCACCCGAGGCTCAACACCATGTGGAGGCGGTGCAACGTCACCAAAAGCACAAGTTGTTGCGCATGGGCATCTTTACCGCCTTGGCCATTGTGGTGCACAACTTCCCGGAAGGGTTAGCAACCTTCTTGACGGCGTTGGAGCATCCGCAGTTGGGCGTGGCCATTGCTACCGCAGTGGCACTTCACAATATCCCTGAAGGCATCTCGGTTTCGGTGCCAATCTACTACGCCACGGGTAGCCGCATGAAGGCCTTTGCGTGGTCGTGCCTCTCGGGTTTGGCCGAACCCATCGGCGCCTTTGTGTTGTGGGGCGTGCTGGCGTGCATCTACCGCAGTGCTGTGTTTACGCCGCCCACCTTCCTCTTGGGATTGACCTCGGCTGGGGTCGCCGGCATTATGGTCTTTATCAGTTTGGACGAACTCCTTCCCGCCTCGCGTGCTTATGGCCATGGGCATGATTCGCTCTACGGTTTGGTCGCGGGGATGGCGATTATGGCATTGAGCCTTGTCTTTTTGAATGCTTGAGGCCGTGGAAGAGGGGAGACGCTGAGATTCGGCGTGATGGAAGGGTAATGATGCGTATTTGGTTAACACTGCTTTTGGGTTTGCTCCTGCACGGGATGCTCGTGGCGGCACCTGATGCACCGGGCGAATTTCGCCTGCGCTTGGGACCCTTCTTTGAGTGGAACTCCCAAGATGGCGAACTGACAAAATTCGCCATTCGCCCCTTGTTCGCGTGGGAGGCCTCTGACTTTGATGCCCGTGATAAGGATATGGATATCGCGTGGCCGCTCTCGCACTTTGCGTGGCGAGGCCCAGCCTTTAGTTGGCGCGTGCTGATGAGTTTTTGGCGTGAAGACGATGTGCATAACCGTTTATCGCGCGACTACTCCTTTACCTCGCCGCCCTTCTGGATTAATGGTCGCGATGAGGGAGAAAACTATTGGGGGCTCTTTCCCATCTATGGCCGCGTGCCCAAACTCTTCTTGGTGGAAGATTTGCAGTGGGGCATGTTCCCCTTCTGGTTGCGTTATCGCACGGGGGGCTCTAAGGGTGTGTGGCGCGACTACTTTGGTTGGCCCTTCTTCTCGTTGAAATATGACGAAGACAAGACCCGTTGGGCCCTTTGGCCGCTCTACGGCACGAAGAAGGAACGCGACTTTGAAGCGCGGTTTGCCTTGTGGCCTATCTATAACGACCGCACCTTTACCTTGTCCAATCATCAGGGTACGGCGGTGATGGTGTGGCCGCTCTTCGAACGCGTGGATACGAATACCGAACAAGGTTTTGGCCTCTTGCCGCCCTTCTTCCGTTACACCACGACCACCTCGGGCGCGACGCTCTTACGTTGTCCATGGCCGTTGTTCGAACGTTACACTGACCCCAAGGAGAGCACGTGGAAGGTTTGGCGCATTTGGGGAACGACCCATCGCGGTTCGCGTGACGGGTGGTGGGCGTTGTATCCCTTGGCTCTTGAGAAGGAGCAGCGCACGGAGAATCTTTACACGCACACCTTCCGTTTTTGGCCCTTTTACACCAATGAGGTCTCCTACGGTTACGACCGCCGTGGCGAGGCCCACTTGCAGACGAGCTATTTCCGCATTTGGCCCTTCTATTCCAGTGCCTATAACGAACGTGAGGGGCTCAAGCGCAAGGGGCTTGTCCTCTTCCCGATTCGCGATGTGCCGGCGATCGAACGCAACTGGGCGCCCTTCTGGACCTTCTACACGGCGCGTCAGCAGCCGGGGTCGGATGAGATTTTGCATGAATTGTTCTGGGGTTTGATTTGGTGGCGCACGAAAGCCGACGCGCCCGATGAAGCCGAACCGAAAGAAGGAGACTTATGACCATCATCAGAGAACCAGAAGGTGGTGTGCTCGCCGAATTTTTTGCCGCGCTAGGACGTTTTGTCCAAGTGATGGGGTTGGCCCTTTTGGGGTTGCCCGGCGTGCTCTTTCGTCGTGATTCGCGTCGCACCTTTGCCCAACAGTTGTACGTGATTGGCATCGGCACATTGCCTGTGGCAACGGTGGTGGCGATGTTTACGGGCATGATTTTGACCCTTCAGTTGGGCATTGCCTTTAAGCAATTCTCGCAAGAGATTATGGTGGCGTACACCTTGTCCTTTGCGATGTTGCGCGAGATGGGCCCCTTTATGACGGGCATCATCTTGGCCTCGTGCGTGGGGTCGGCAATGGCAGCACAGTTGGGCACGATGAAGGTGAACGAAGAGATTGCGGCGCTGGAGATGATGAGCATTGATCCGGTTCGCTTCTTGGTGGCACCGCGCATGTGGGCGTTGATTGTGATGGCGCCACTCTTGGCCTTTTACACCTGCATTGTGGCCTTCTTGGGCGGTGCAACGATTGGTTACACGCAGCTCAATATTCCCTTCTTGCAGTTCATTGCCGAGATTGTCTCGGTGGCAGAGGTGAAAGACCTCTATGTGGGACTCTTTAAGACGGCGCTCTTCGGGGTGCTGATTTGCACGATTTCGTGTTCGGTCGGCTTTGCCACCGTGCAAGGTGCGGCAGGGGTGGGTGCTTCAACACGCCGTGCCGTGATTTACTCCTTCTTGGCCATTTTGGCGGGAGGCTATTTCGTAACGAGGTTCTTCTATGTCTTCTGATGAAGGATACTCACAAGCGCCAGTGGTGGCCTTTGATCAAGTGGTGAAGACCTTTGGGTCGCGCCACGTCTTGGATCAACAGACCTTTGCGGTTCAACCCGGCGAACTCTTTGTCGTGATTGGCCCCTCGGGCACGGGTAAGAGCGTCACGCTCAAACTCATTGCAGGCTTGTTGCGCCCAACCGCTGGTAAGGTGCGCGTGCTCGGTGAAGCCTTGGATGAGGTGACGCCAAAACAGTTATCGGCCCTGCGTCGTCGCATTGGCTTCTTGTTTCAGGGTGGGGCAATGCTTGGGTGGAAGACCCTGGCAGAGAATATCGCATTGCCTTTGGTCGAGCACACGAAGTGTTCGGCAAGCGAGATTCAAACGCGTGTTGAGGCGGCCTTGCGCGAGGTGGGATTGGCCCATGCAGGTGATCTCTATCCGGCGGAGGTTTCGGGTGGTATGTTGAAACGTGCGGCCTTTGCGCGCGCCATCATTGAAAACCCCGAAGTGTTGCTCTTTGACGAACC
>JAFYMU010000157.1 GCA_017548245.1 Kiritimatiellia bacterium
GAAGGAACAAGGGAAAGAGCCCTTCCATTGGGTTCCGCTTGAGGGCGGTAATGTCATTGCTGATGTCGCACTTACCGTGCCCAACCGTTATGTCACGCCCAATGGCACGGGCGATGGTTCCTCTTGGGCAACGGCGGCACCGTTAACACAAGCCTTCTTGAATACGCTTTCGGAAGGCGCGAAAGGAACGACGGTCCGCGTGGCGGCTGGCCATTACACCGTTCGAGAAATCCTTAGCGTGCCAGCAGGGGTTACGCTTATGGGTGGTTACAATCCCACGACGGGCTTTCGCAATGTGTACGGTTTGCCGTCCATGATAACCCTTCAGGCAGGGGCAGGTGGAGCGAAACCATCGTACATCTTTGAGTTGCCTACCACCGCGCTTGTGGACGGTTTTGTCTTGGAGAATAATTTGAGTGACGTGGGGTCTACAATCAATGGTGGTACGGTGAAAAACTGTATCTTTACGGGAAGCTTTGAGGTTATTGCACAAAATGCCACGTTGCGGTGTTGCGTGATGCGCAATGCCTACGCGACGCAAGAGAAGTGTTCGCTCATTCACTGTACCTTCTATGGCGATGTCCCAACAGGGAAGGGGGGCGGTAGCGCATTCGGTAATCGCGAAAAGGCGAAGACGGACTTCCCTGACGCCTCCCTGGTGGGCACCTGTATCTGCGGTCAATGTCCCTCCACAGCACTCAATGGTCGCCCGCTCAACAAGACGCCTGGCGCCCTCGCCACCCCAGCCCCTGGCTTTACGTTGCAACTTCGTTAAGCCAACGGTGCTTTCCATCAGACGTTTTCTAATAAGGAATCAACGCCCTTTCACCGCTAAGGCTTGACGGTGGGAGGGGTAGTGTGTTAGTATTCGAACTGTAAGGCGGCCTTTATTGTGGTCGCGGTGGATGGTCTATTTGAAGGGAGCGTGCGTATGAAACGAATCTTTTTGATTGGTGCTTTATGGTGTTTGGTGGCTTCGTTGTGGGCCTCTGAGCCGACCCAACAGTGGACGGCAACGCGTCAGCCACGGACCACAGATAAGCCGTTGCCGTCGAGTGGGCAGGGGGCTTCGTTTACCTTATTTGATCGTGAGACTACGCCGTTATCGTTGGGTCTTGTGGCACCCGTGCAATTGCCGTGGGGTGATTGGAATGTGCGCGGCTTGCGCGTCTCGCTGATTTACGGGCACTGTTCGGATTTGACGGGCCTTGACTTGGGCCTCTGGAACACGGTGAACGAGGATGCCGTGGGTTTGCAGATGGGCGTGGTCAATGCGGCGGCGCGGTTGAACGGGGTGCAGGTGGGTTGCTTTAATGGCGCCATCTACTTCAAAGGTCTGCAGGTGGGGTTGATTAACTACGCGGAAGGTGCGCGTGGGATTCAAATTGGTTTGATTAACGTGATTACGAATACAAGCTTGGGCGGCTTGCCGTTTGTCTACGGTTCGTTCTAAGAGAGGAGGGGAGCATGAAGGTCTTTTGGAGTTTGCTGTTGGGCGTCACGGCCCTAACGTTGCACGCGGAGACGGCGACGGCCACCGCGGAACCCGTTTCGTTGTTATTGAAGGACGGTACCCAACTCACCGTATCGGCGACCTATGATGTCTCGGTTGCTGCGCAAAAGCCTGCGGAGGCTCCGCGTCGTAAGGCGGCATTGTTTGTGCAGAATGTGACGCGTGAGGCTGCGTTGGATCAGGTATGCAAGGTGATTGCGGCTCAATTAGGGGCGCAGGTCGCAGGGGCAGAGGTGGAAATCCTCAACGCTTCGCACGCGGTTCACGCAATGAATCCGACGACTGGGGGCGCGCAGCAGGCGACCTTGGAGGGGAATACCTCGATGTTACGGTTGGCGGAGAATATGGGCGCGGATTATGCCTTAATTGTTTCGCTAGACCGTTTTTCCAAGAATACGCAACGGATTAAGGATCGCCGCTTTGGAAAGGCGGCCGATGGTTCGGGTGCATCCATTGTGAATGAGGTCTACAAAGTCTCGGGTTCGTACACGATTACCGATGTCTATTCGGGCAGTGCCTTCGATGGCGGCACGCTGAAGGCGCAGAAGAGTATTCGCCAAACATCAACGGTGGAGAACGATTTTGGTTCGTATGCCGATGGTTTGGAGGAGGAACTCGTGACGAAGATGGCGGCTGAAATCCGTCAGAAGTCGCCGACGTGGCGCGAGGCATCGTTGGCCAAGAGCGGCATCCCCGTGACCTTCAAGGCGATTGCGTATGACCTGAACAACCAACCCATCTACTTGCCGATGCTCTCGGAGGAGAACGCGATTCGCAATACGCGCACGCCTTCGGAGGTGGCGGCAACGATTGAGGTCGATGGTGTCGCCAAGGGCACATCGGGTTGTACGATTCGCATGTCGCGTGGCCTTCATAATGTGCGTATTCGTCGCGAAGGCTATGAGGATGTCACGATGACGGTGGTACCGTCGGATGGGCTCAGCCTCACGGTGGGGTTGATGATGACGGCGCGTGAGTATGCCCGCGTGAAGGATTCCATTGAATTCATGCACAACCTAACGGTCGAACGCGAACAGTCGCAGGCAACCGTTGCCGAACGCCTTGGCCACGCCAAGATGTTGGAGCAGAGCGGCTTCTTGGTGAAGACCGATAAGTTGCCCGATGTGATCACAACGCCTGTTATGACCGAATGGATTGTGCCCGTGAAGAAGGAGGTGCGCTAATGAAACTGAAGTGGTTAATGGCTCTGTTGATGGCCACCTGCTTGCCGTGGATGGTGCAGGCGCAGTTAAAGACCTTGTATGTGGCGCGTGTGGCAACGACCGATGCGTTGAAGACGAGTCTGGCGCGTGACCATCGTGCGTTGCAATTGGGGCGCATCGCGGAAGCATTGGATGCGCATCTCATTACGGAAATCACGCGAAGCCGTAAGTTTCGCATGGTGGAACGTTCGGATGCCCTTGAGGAACTCATTAAGGAACAGGAACTCTACAGCAGCGGTTTGGTCTCATCGCGTGGCGCAGAGGCGAACGCGATGACAGGTGCTGAGTTGGCGCTCTTTGTCACGATTGATGCCTTTCAGCAGACCACCGAGACCGCCGTCTTCAGTGGCGTGCAACGGATGAAGGTGGTCTTCAACCTCTCCGCGCAAATGCGTGTTGTGGATACCACCACAGCAGAGATTCTCGAAGTCTCCAATGTGCAGTTGGAAAAGGTGGATGTCGCCGATGTGCACGCGGGTTCGCCGCGTCCCGAGACGCGCTTTGATAAGCTGTTGCCCGAGTTGACCCGCGAATTGGCCACGAAGAGTGTGCGTCAACTCATCGCCGTGACCTTCCCGCCCAAGGTGATTGATGTGGATGAAACGGTGGTGACGATCAATGCCGGCGCCGATCTCTTTACGGTTGGAGACCGTTGCAAGATCTATGGGAAGACACGCACCGTGACCGATCCTGACACAGGTGAAGTGCGCAAGATTAAGGGGCGCATGATGGGTGAGGTGAAGATTATCGACGTGGAAGTGGATATAGCCCAGGGCGAACTCATCGGTAATGCGCGCGCCTCGGTTGGGGCGATGGTCAAACCGGTTACTCAAGAAGCACGTAAATGAGACGAATGCGGTTCTATTCAATGCTCTTTGCGGTGGTGATGTTGGGCATCACCGCCGGTTGCCGTACCTATTCCGAACGGATTACGGATTATCGTCGCGCCTATGCGATGGGGGATATGCCCAATGCCACCCGTGAGGCGCAAGCACTCGTGGCGTCGGAGGCATACGATGACCAGGCGCGTGACGCCTTGCCCGTGCTCTTGGAGGCGGGAAGTGCGTTGCGAACCGCTGGGCAGATTCGGGAGAGTGCCGCCTACTTTACGCGTGCCGAACGCATCTACGACTATTGGCAACAGCAGGCGAAGCTCTCGGTGAGCCGAGAGACGACCGCCTTGCTCACAACGCCCGCCAAGTTGCCCTATCGCGGCAGTGGCGTGGATGTCTTGATGTTGCATGTCTATCAAGCGCTCAACACGTTGCAATTGGGCGACATCGCAGGGGCACGCCAACCCTTGGTGCGCATGGATTTGCATCAGAAGGCCGTGGTGGCAGAGAATGCCAAACGCATCGCCGAGATGCGTCAGGAAGTCGCGGCCTCCGAGAACCAACGCGAGATTGCCTTGGCCGAGGAGAGTGAACGCACCAAGAAGAATGCCGAGGCGTTACTGGAAAAGTTGCCCGATACGCGCGGATATGAGTTGTACGTCAATCCCTTTGCCGAATATCTCTATGCCTTTTACCATCTCTATGCCGGTCAAGATGAAGCCGATCGCGAGATGGCGCGTTTTAGAATGCAGCGCGCCTTGGCTATGGCACCGCAAAACACCGCGATTCGCCTCGCGGCCGAACGTCTTGAGGCGGGCGCGCCTGCGCCTTCGGGTGTCTATCTCTTTCACGAAGATGGTCTCTCGGCCTATCGCAAAGAATTTCAGTTGTTCTTCCCCATCTTTGCCGCAGATACGGTTTCATTGATGGGCTTGGCCCTCCCTCAGTTGGTGGAGGATAGCAATCGTGCGGGCTTCGCCACGTTGCAGGGC
Source organism: Kiritimatiellia bacterium (assembly GCA_017548245.1). GTDB lineage: Bacteria > Verrucomicrobiota > Kiritimatiellia > RFP12 > DVOR01 > Spyradenecus. Next base: position 4,562 of record JAFYMU010000157.1, read on the forward strand.
GGTGGTCAAGCCGCGCGGGCCGAACTCGTGGGCGACGTGGATGCGATGGTCGCGCAGGAGTACAAGAACGATTTGCCGGGCATGATGACCCGCGCCATCGCCTCGGCCACCGCAAAGGCGGTCGCGGCCTATGCAGCGAACTATGCCGCGCAGCAGAGCGGCAATGGCTTGGTTATGTTGGGCACCTTGGTGACGACCGCCGCCTATCAGATTGGCTCCAATGTGGCCGATACGCGCAGTTGGAATTCGCTTCCCAAGCAGATTGGTGTGAGTCGGATTGACTTGCCCGCGAATCGCGAGGTGACGTTGA
>JAFYMU010000158.1 GCA_017548245.1 Kiritimatiellia bacterium
ACGCAGAAGACCATTAAGTTGAAGCGTGTGGCTCCCGCAGGTGGCGCCAAGCCGACGAGCTCTGCTCCGATGTCGAGCGTGTCGCCTGCTGCACCTGCAGCGCCTGCCGCAGGTGGTAGCGAAGCGCCGACCATCAAGTTGCAGCGCCCGGGTTTGGGTTTGAAGAAGGATGCTCCGAAGCCGGCCGCCACGCCCGCCGCAGAACCCGAACTCGAATCGTTGGATTCGTTGGAACCCTTGGAAGATTTGGGCTCGTTGCCTGATTTGCCCAACGCACCTGAATCGGCTGGTGCAAAGGCCTTCACGATTATCGCCATTATCGCAGCAGCCGCTTCGATTATTGTCACGTTAATCGTGTGTGGCATCCTGCAGAAGCACGGTGCCTCGCCGGACGGTTCGCTCCCGACAGGCAACACGCTTCACCAGTTACCGTTTGAACGTCTCTTCTAATCCCATTGGATTCACAGAACGCCGTGCGCAACCCGCACGGCGTATCGTTTCTCCCCCTTGAACGCGCCTTCGGGCTCTTTTGTTTTTTCTTGTCCTTCTTGCCCTTGAAGGAGCGCTCTCTTTTCCCCTATTGAATTATTGATTTTGATTGAAAGTGATGGAATCATATGGACAGCGTCATTAACCAGTTATGCCAGCTCCAGGATTTGATCTTAGCACGTGACGAACATCGCCAGACCGGCAACGGTGCCCATTTGGCGCGCTTGACCGAAAACATCGATGCAATGGTGACCAGCCTTCCGGACGCGGTGCGTGCACGTTACAACCTCTTGATTCGCCGTAACAACCTCATCGTTTCGCCCGTCTCTGAAAATAGCTGCGCCGTTTGCGGCATGGCCTTGCCTGCGAGCCAGGTGCAAGCCGTGCGTCAGTGCAAGAATGTACAGTACTGCCCGGGTTGTTCGCGCGTGCTCTACGAAGACGCCGAAGCACCGCGTTGGATTGGCGTGACCGCTCCGCGCACCGAACCGCGCAAGACGGGCCTCTCGCGTTTTTCCGCAGAGACCTTGATGGTGCCCGACATGGTCGCAGGTTCGGCCTCGGATGCCATTGAAATTCTCGCTGGTCAGATGGAATCTCAGGGTTTCATCTCGCACGCCGACCGCCTCATTCAGGCCGCGATGGAACGCGAATCGATGCTCAGCACAGCCATGGACAATGGCCTTGCCTTCCCGCACGTGCGTGGCGTTGAAGGCGGTTCGCTCACCTTGGCTTGCGGCGTGAGTAAGGAACCCTTCACGTGGGATGCCTCTGGTGCGCAGACCAACATCGTCTTCTTGATTACGATTCCCTCGGCCGTGAGTGCCTTCTACATGCGCCTCCTCTCGGGCTTGACCGAATCCTTCTTGAAGGAAGCCAACCGCAAGGCGTTGCTCAACGCTGAAACGCAGACCGCGCTTTGGAAGGCACTTCTCAAAGCCACGCGTTACACGATTAAGTGATGTCACCACGGCGCGCGTGCGGCGTGATAAATTACGGATTGTTGGTTGCGGGTTGCACGTTGAGGCTAACATTTGACAACAAACAACCCCTCACAAACCACCCACAACCAATTAAAAGGTTGCCAAATCGCGTCACGCGTGCTATACTTTTACCTATCTTTTAACCCTAAAAGGAGTGATCAACCATGATCGTCACGACAAAGGAACTCTTCAAGCACGCTTACGGCAAGTACGCCATCGGTGCTTACAATATCAATAACATGGAGCAGTGCATGGGCCTTTTCCGCGGCTGCATCGAAAGCAAGGCTCCGTTCATCATTCAGATTTCTAAGGGCGCTCGCAGCTACACCGACAAGTTGATGTTGGAAAACGTGATCCGTGCTGCTGACAAGATTTTCCCTGAAGCAGTGTTCGCAGTGCACTTGGACCACGGTGACGAAGAATCCTGCATCGACTGCATCAACTCTGGCTTCTACAGCTCGGTGATGATCGACGCTTCCTCCAAGCCCTTCGAAGAAAACGCTGCAATCACCAAGAAGATCGTTGACTTGGCTCACGCTAAGGGTCTCGTGGTGGAAGCAGAACTCGGTAAGCTCGGCGGCGTGGAAGAACACGTGGCAGTGGACGAAAAGGATGCTTGCCTCACCAACCCTGAAGACGTGAAGCGCTTCGCTGAAATCACGGGTTGCGACTCGCTCGCTTGCGCAATCGGTACCTCCCACGGTGCATTCAAGTTCTCCGGCAACCAGGGCCTCCGTTTCGACGTGCTCTCCGACATCCAGAAGAAGGCTCCTGGTCTTCCTTTGGTCATGCACGGTTCCTCCTCTGTGCCGCAGGACGAAGTCGCTCGCATCAACGCCTCTGGCGGCAAGCTCGACGGCGCTAAGGGCGTGGATGACAACCAGTTCAAGCGCGCAGCTGAACTCGGCGTCACCAAGATCAACATCGACACCGACGGCCGTTTGGTGTGGTGCCGCGTCCACCGTGAATACTTCCGCGATCACCCGGAAGGTTTCGACCTCCGCCCGATCGGTAAGATCTTCATGGATGAATATGCTAAGTTCATCGCAGCCAAGAACGAAAAGCTCGGCTCCGCTGGCCAGCTCGACTCCGTTCGTGAGTTCTGCAAAGCTAATGCTTAATTGAGCAATGAATACGGCGGTGTCTGGTTCAGCAGACGCCGCCGGTTTTTATTTCCCTTTTCCTACACTACAACACAACACACACAAAAAGAGAGTGATTATGGCCAAGTACATTATGTGCGATGGTAACGAAGCAACCGCCCGCGTTGCTTTCGCGTGTTCTGAAGTAGCTGCTATTTATCCGATTACGCCGTCTTCGCCGATGGCTGAATTCGCTGATGAATGGGCTGCTCACAAGCAAAAGAATATCTGGGGTACGATTCCTCAGATTGTGGAACTCCAGTCCGAAGCAGGTGCAGCAGGTGCTGTGCACGGCGCGTTGACCACGGGTTCGTTGACCACGACCTTTACGGCATCTCAGGGTTTGCTCCTGATGATCCCGAACATGTACAAGATTGCTGGTGAATTGACGCCTGCTGTCTTCCACGTGACGGCACGTGCATTGGCAATGCAGGGTCTCTCCATCTTTGGCGACCATGGCGATATCATGGCTTGCCGCCAGACCGGTTTTGCTTTCCTCGGTTCTGCTTCCGTGCAGGAATGCGGTGACATGGCCCTCGTGGCACACGCCTCTACGCTCGAAGCCAAGATTCCGTTCGTCCACTTCTTCGACGGCTTCCGTACCTCTCACGAAGTGCAGAAGATCGAAGAAATCCCGCAGGATGTGGTTCGCGCCATGATCAACGAGGATAAGGTGAACGAATTCCGCGCTCGCGGTTTGAATCCTGAAGCTCCGACCATGCGTGGTACCGCTCAGAACCCTGACGTCTACTTCCAGGGTCGCGAAACGGTCAACAAGTACTACGAAGCCGTGCCGGCCATCGTCCAGAAGAACATGGACAAGCTCGCCGAACTCACGGGTCGTCGTTATCACCTCTTTGATTACGTCGGTGCAGCAGATGCTGAACGCGTGATTGTGATTATGGGTTCCGGCGCTGAAACCGTCCAGGAAACCGTTGAAGAACTCAATGCCGACGGCGCTAAGGTGGGTCTCGTGAAGGTTCGCCTCTATCGTCCGTTCGACGTGAAGGCTTTCGCCGCAGCATTGCCGAAGACCGTGAAGCAGATCACCGTGCTCGACCGCACGAAGGAACCGGGTTCGGTGGGCGAACCGCTCTACACCGACGTCCGCACGGCAATCGGCGACGCAATGCAGAATGGCGACCTTGAAATCAACTATCCGCGCACCTATGGTGGCCGCTATGGTTTGGGTTCGAAGGAATTCACCCCTGCAATGGTCAAGGGTATCTTTGACAACATGGCCGCTGACAAGCCGAAGAACCACTTCGCTGTGGGTATCAACGACGACGTCACGGGCGCTTGCATCGAAATCCCGGCCTACTTGCTCAAGGACTCTGGTTGCACCGAATGTATGTTCTACGGTCTCGGTTCTGACGGTACCGTGGGTGCAAACAAGAACAGCATCAAGGTCATCGGTGACAACACCGACAACTATGCTCAGGGTTACTTCGTGTACGACTCGAAGAAGGCTGGCGGCTTGACCGTCTCCCACCTCCGCTTCGGTCCCTCCCCGATCCACAGCCCCTACCTCTGCACCAAGGCTGACTTCATCGCTTGCCATAACTTCTCCTTCCTTGAAAAGTATGACATGCTCGCAGCCGCTAAGCCGGGCGCAACCTTCCTCTTGCAGTCCGAATATGATGCCGCCACCGTGTGGGAACACATCCCGGATGAAGTGGCTCAGGTCATCATTGACAAGAAGTTGAAGTTCTACGTGGTGAACGCTGTTAAGGTGGCCCAGGCCCTCGGCCTCGGTGGTCGCACCAACACCATCATGCAGACCGCCTTCTTCGTGATCTCGGGCATCATCCCTGCTGAAAAGGCAATCGAACTCCTCAAGGCCGCCGCTAAGAAGGCATACGGCAAGAAGGGTGACGATGTGGTGAAGTTGAACTGGGACGCTATCGATGCCGCTAAGGATGCTATCGAACAGGTCACCGTTCCTGCTGCTCCGTCGGGCAAGATCACCAAGCCCGCGACGGTCGTGGAAGCCGCTCCTGATTTCGTGAAGAACGTCACCGCTAAGATGATGCGCCAGGAAGGCGATGCCCTCCCTGTCTCCGCCATCCCGGACGACGGTACTTGGCCGACCGCTACCACGCAGTTCGAAAAGCGTAACATCGCTGTGAAGATTCCTGAGTGGAACGAAAAGACCTGTATCCAGTGTCTCAAGTGCTCCACCGTGTGCCCGCACGCCGCAATCCGCGCTAAGATTGTGGAAGAAGGCGATCTCGCTGGCGCTCCCGAAACCTTCAAGACCGCTGACGGCAAGCCTCCGTTCAAGGGCAAGAAGTTCACGCTCCAGGTCGCCGTGGAAGACTGCACCGGTTGCGGTCTCTGCACCACCGTGTGCCCTGAACTCCCCAACATCGGCAAGGCCCTCAACATGGTGCGTTACGACCAGGATACGCTCCGTAAGCCTGGCGAAGCCAACTGGAACTACTTCCTCGGTCTCCCTGAAACCAATCTCACGGGTGTGCCGTTGAATGCCAAGACCTCGCAGCTCCGTCGTCCGCTCTTTGAGTTCTCGGGTGCTTGCGCTGGTTGCGGTGAAACGCCCTACATCAAGATGCTCACGCAGATCTGCGGTGACCACCTCTGCATCGCCAACGCAACGGGTTGTTCCTCCATCTACGGCGGTAACTTGCCCACCACGCCTTACTGCAAGAACGCAGAAGGTAAGGGTCCTGCATGGTCCAACTCCCTCTTCGAAGACAACGCAGAATTCGGCTTGGGTATGGTCATCACCCGCGACAAGCAGAAGGCCTTCGCGAAGGAACTCGCCGAAACGATCATCGCTTCTGACGCTGCTCCTGCAGAGTTCAAGGCACTCCTCACCGACACCCTCGCCGCTGCTGACACGCAGAAGACCGACGAAGACATCAAGGCTCAGCGTGACCGCGTTGCTCAGATCAAGGCCGCTGCTGAAACCTGCGACTGCGCTACGTGCAAGAAGCTCGCAACGGTGGCAGACTTCCTCGTGCGTCGTTCGGTCTGGATTATCGGTGGTGACGGTTGGGCATACGATATCGGTTACGGCGGTCTCGACCACGTGCTCGCAACGGGTCGCAATGTGAAGATCCTCGTGCTCGACACCGAAGTGTACTCCAACACCGGTGGTCAGGCTTCCAAGTCCACCCCTGTCGGCGCTGTCGCGAAGTTCGCTGCTGCTGGTAAGCCGCAGATGAAGAAGGACCTCGCCGCCATCTCGATGACCTACAAGAATATCTACGTGGCACAGATCTCGATGGGTATGAACCCCGAAGCTGCTGTCAAGGCATTCAAGGAGGCCGAAGAGTATGATGGTCCTGCATTGATTATCGCCTATGCACACTGCATTGCGCACGGTATCAATTTGGCCACCGGCTTGGAACACCAGAAGATGGCTGTGGAAACCGGTCACTTCCCGCTCTTCCGTTACAACCCCGACGCCGCTGCACAGGGCAAGAACCCGCTCACCCTCGACTCGAAGGCTCCGACCAAGAAGTTCTCCGAATCGCAGGCTACGGCAGAAAACCGCTTCAAGCAGTTGGCTAAGATGAATCCTGAAGAAGCAAAGGCGATGTTCGAAGCCGCCGATGCATTCTACTCTCGCAAGTACGAATACCTTCAGGCGCTCGCCGCATTGAACGTGTACTAAGACCTCGTACCTCGTTCAACAGAGACGAAGCCCTCCTCGCGAGGGCTTCGTTTTTTCTTTTCTAGCGCACCCCTTCGCTACGCGCCACCCCATGACTTCTGCTATACTATTACGTATGCCGACAGTATCGTCACGGGTCTCAATCTTGATTGTCTCTTGGAATGGAGCCGACCTCCTCTCCAAGTGCGTCCAATCATTCACTCAAGCAACCGCAGACCTGCCGCAGATTGTCGTTGTTGACAATGGTTCTACGCCTCCGCTTGCGCCTCTTCCCAACACCACCTGGGTTCGTAGCGAGACCAATCTCGGCTTCGCAGGCGGCAACAATCTGGGCCTTCCCCATTGCACAGGCGAATACCTCCTCTTACTCAACAATGACACGCAACTGACCGACCTGCGCACAATTGAAACGCTCGTCACCTTTTTGGACGAACACCCCCGCGTTGCCATCGCGCAAGCCAAGTTAATCCGTCCCGACGGGCATCTCGATACCTGCGGCGAATTCTTAACACCCCTTGGCGTGCTCTATCACCATGGCTACGGTCTCCCCGATGGTCCCCATGCGCAAACAGCCTTTCCCGTTTACGCCGCCAAAGCGGCCTGTTGCTTAATCCGCACATCAGCACTCGCCGATGTGGGCGGCATCCTCTTTCAAGACGCCTACTTCTGTTACGGCGAAGATTTGGAACTCTGCCACCGTTTATGGCTCGCCAATTGGGAAATTTGGTTCGTCCCCACCCCGCCTGTGCTCCATCTTGAATGCGCAACCTCCTCAAAGCTCGCCTCGCGTTTTGTTTGGTCGCACTACCTCAGCAATCTCCTCACAACGGCATGCCACTACTGGTCGCCCACCCTATGGTTCCGACTCGGTGGCGGGCTCTTGCTGCTCCTCATCGCAGGAGGGCTCCTTAAAGGCGTTTGGCCACGTCGACGCGCGGGATTACCGCCCTTTATACGTCGCCGCGACGACCGCGATTTGCTCAAACACGTCCTCGTCTCCATCCCCTTTTCCTACCTCGTTCAGTGCTTGACGCGACGGTTTCATTGGCTCGCACCCCGTTTACCCCATCAAAATGATGACTCGAATGTAGATTTCTAGCAACAAAGATTTGCGCTTTTTTAACAAATGTGTTAAATTATTTTCAGTCTTAACCCTTTAAGGAGTGTTTTATGGCTTGGTTTACAAAGGCGTCAGAAGCGCCGTTGCGCGTCCCGACAGAGGCGCTGTGGAATGTCTGCAAGAAGTGCGGTGCATACACGCCCAAAAGCGACTACGTGAACAATCTCAAGGTGTGCCCCGCATGTGGCGCACACGGCCGTCTTTCTGCTCGCGAACGTATCGAACTCTTGGCTGACAAGGATTCGTTCAAGGAAATCGCAGCAGAGGTCATCGCAAACGACCCCTTGACCTTCAGCGACGCCTCTGGCGACTATGCTAGCAAGGTGAAGGTGACCCGTGAAAAGACGAAGATTGGCGAATCCATCGTCGTGGGTACCGCCAAGCTTGACAAGATCCCTGTGGTGCTCGGCGCCATGGACTTCAGCTTCATGGGCGGTTCGCTCGGTTCTGGTACCGGTGAACGCATCCTCCAGGCTGCAGAAACGGCACGTAAGTTGAAGTGCCCGCTCATCCTCTGCACCGCTTCGGGTGGCGCTCGCATGCAGGAAGGTATCGTTTCGTTGATGCAGATGGCCAAGACTTGCGCCGCCATTCAGCGTTTGCGCGATGAAGGCTTGCTCTACGTCTCCGTGATGACGGACCCCACCACGGGTGGTGTGTCGGCCTCCTACGCAATGGTGGGCGATTTGAACATTGCCGAACCCAAGACGTTGATCGGCTTCGCTGGTCGTCGCGTGATTGAAACCACGATCAAGCAGAAGTTGCCGCCTGAATTCCAGACCTCGGAATACTTGTTGGAACATGGCTTCTTGGATAAGATTGTTGCCCGCAAGGACCTCAAGGCATTCCTCGCGAAGACCATCCGTCTCTTGACGGCAGCTAAGTAATTTAAGGAGAGATTCAGTTATGGCAACGAAGAAGACTCCCGCTAAGGCCGCCGCAAAGAAGCCGGCAGCTAAGAAGCCCGCCGCGAAAAAGCCTTGCGCAAAGAAGGCTTGCGCTACGAAGAAGACTGCAACGCCTGAAGTCGCTCCTGCTCCTGAAGCAACGACGCCTGAAGTGTTGACGAACCCCACTTGGGAAACCGTGCAGATCGCACGTCACCCCGAACGCCCCCTCTTCCTTGACTACCTCACCACGTGGGATCCCGAAGCAATCGAATTGCACGGCG
>JAFYMU010000159.1 GCA_017548245.1 Kiritimatiellia bacterium
CGGCACTAGCAAGCTCAACGAATTCGAACAGGGCGATGGCAACAAGTTTGAATTCCTCTCCTCTGGTAAGAGCAACTAATTTGAGCGTGCTTAACCCAATCTGCGAAGCGGCGTCCACAAGGATGCCGCTTCTTCATTTTATCCCCCCGTTTCTCTATCAAAATATGGTACAATTGAAGTGATATGGACACTCCTCGACCTTCTGATACCATGAATCAGCGCAACGCCTCGTTTGACAATCGGTTGCGCCCGACTCAATTCAGCGATTTTTTAGGCCAACAAAAGGTTCGCGACCGTTTAATGCTCGCCGTTGAAGCGGCAAAAGGTCGCGGCGAACAATTGGATCACGTACTGCTTTCTGGACCGCCCGGCTTGGGTAAAACCACGCTTGCCTACATCTTAGGCGAAGCGATGGGTGTCCATGTGAAGGCCACAAGTGGGCCTGTCATTGATAAACCCGCCGACTTAGCGGGCTTGCTCACCTCATTAGAACCCGGTGACATCCTCTTTATTGACGAAATCCATCGTATGCAACGCACCGTTGAAGAGTATCTCTACTCGGCAATGGAGGATTTTGTCATTGATATCATGATTGACCAAGGTCCCAATGCCCGTAGCGTTCGCCTTGAATTGCCGCGCTTTACCTTGGTCGGCGCAACCACGCGCAGTGGCCTCATCTCCGCCCCGCTCCGTTCGCGCTTCGGGTTGCAGAACCGTTTGGACTACTACAACCACGATGAACTGGCGTCTATTGTTACGCGCAGTGCCGCACGTCTCAATGTGACGATTGACGCAGGTGGCGCCTATCAAGTTGCGGCGCGTAGCCGTGGTACCCCACGTATTGCCAACAATCTGTTGCGCCGCGTGCGTGACTACGCCCAAGTAAAGGCAAACAATCACATTACAGGCGAAGTCGCCGACCAAGCATTGGCGCTCTTAGAGATTGACCCACAGGGTTTGGATGAAATGGATATTCGCATCCTTGAGGCCATTACGGTGAAGTTTAATGGCGGCCCGGTGGGCCTTGGCACCATTGCCGTGGCGGTCGGCGAAGAACCCGATACTGTGGAAGAGGTCTACGAACCCTACCTCATTCAAGAGGGTTACTTAGACCGCACGCCCAAGGGCCGCGTGGCCCTTCCGAAAGCCTACGAACGACTCGGCCTTGATCCGCTTGGCCGCCAAGGTGAACTCTTTTAATTGCGTGGAGACAGTATGGCTGTTACGATGTCCAAACCGCCCAAACCAATGAAGATTACGCGTGATAAAGACGCGGTGCGCGGTGTGCGGTGGCGTTCGCCTGAGGAACGCCGAGAAGCCAAACGTAAGATTGACGCCATTCGACGTGCCGCTGAACAGGCCCATCTGGAACATCAAACGCTTGACTTCTCCATCTTACGTTCGCCCAAATGTATGCTAGGCCTCCTCGTGATGATGGTGCTCCTCGGCGCATTGGTCATTACCTCCTTCCAACGCAAGCCCGACGTAAAAGTCTCTCACCTGCCCTTGCAACAAAATCGCGCGCGTCGCAGTCTGCAAACCGCCGCTGTTGCATTAACCCTCTATCGCGTTCATACGGGCGGTTGGCCAATCCAACGTTTAGGCCTCTATGCCCTTGCTCGAAACTACGGCACGCCGGGTTGGCGCGGCCCTTACATCAACTGGGCTTACAAGGATCCTTGGGGCACCCCTTACGTTTACACAATGCCCGTCTCTCCCTTTGAAGTTCCCGAACTCTACTCCTGCGGTCCCGACACCTTGCCTCAAACGAATGACGACATTCGCGTCACGGAAGACGACTTTGTCTGTGACGAAGGCACGTGGAAGCGTCCCGAACCCGAACCTCTCGTAGAGGAACCCACCCATGACTAAATTGCGCTTGCTCACCCAACCCTTCGTTTGGGGTCTCTTGGCCTTCATCCTCTTCTTGACAGACCTGACGACGTGGGTCTACCCGGGCTCTGCCGCAACCCTGATGGCGCAACTCACTGGCGCTTGGCAAGCCCCCACCGCCGTCCAAACGGCTCATCCCTTGGCGACCTTATTCTTTGGAACGTTGGCAACAGGCCTCTCAACAGGCACTGCCATTCTCGTCTTCAACCTTCTCTCGGCTGGCTTCGCGGCGTTGAGCGTCTGCCTCCTCTGCCAAATCATTCGTCATGCAATCCTCTACTTTGCGGACGAACTGCGTACAGAACCCTTTGCCGAACGCGCCATCCAGTGGGCCATCCCGACTGCAGGTCTTACCCTCCTTCTCTCCCCAATCCTTTGGCGAACGGCCACCCACTTCCAGTGGCAGACCTTTGACCTCTTCATCGCCCTCAGCGCAACCTTTTTCCTCTTCCTTACCGCACGCAAGGCTACCTTGTTGCATATGGGAATTGCCGCCGCACTGTGGGGCCTCGTCGCTCTTGAAGGTACCGAATACCTAGTACTCACCCCCGTGTTTATAGTGGCCCTGACCTTAACGCACTGTGCCGAACAAGAACGCATCCGGCTCAATCCCATCATTTGGTCTCTCTTTCTGCCCATGGGTATGGGCGCACTGCTCACGCTGTTGGCGACGCTTGTCTTGCACCACAATGCCAACCCCGACGCCGCTTGGCCCGCGCTCGTCTTAGGACAACTCCACGCCACCGCCAACGCCATCATAGATTACACGAAAGGACCGTGGATTCTTGTTCTCTTCACGGGCTTTTTGCCCGCCTTCCTCGCGCTCTTCCTCTTGCGTGATGCAGGGCAAAACCGTCGTTCGACGACCCTCTTCTTGACCACGCTCGCTGCGATGGTGCTCGTCCTTCTTGCAATGCTCCCCACCCCTCTCTCTATCTTACGTCTCACGACCGCATGGGGAGAATGCTATCCCGTGCTCTTAGTATTCCTCACCGCCTTTGCAATGGCAGGATTGGTGGCTGTTTGTACCCTCTTCTACCTGGTTAAGCGTCCACCCGAAGCGGCAGAAGAAGGTGTACTGATTCGTTCGCTTTGCCGTTTTACAGGTAAAGCGGGCCTCCTCCTGCTCGCCGTAGGCCTTCTGGTTGCAGGTCTTCTGGTTACGCTTCCCGACCGTCTTGCCCAACGCGCCTACGCCGACCAAACCCAAACGTACTGCGATGAAGTCTTACAATGCGCTTCCGACCGCCCCACGTGGTTACTCTCCGATGGCGTGGCCGATGTCTACTTGGCGCTCCGCGTGGCCGAACGTAACCTGCCCGTAACCGTTTTTTCGCTCACCCAGGAACACCATCCCGCAGCCATCGCCTATCTGCGTCAACAATTGGCCGCCTCCACCCTCTTTGAAAACCGCGCCGAACTGCGTGATGCGCTTGATCGCGCCCTGGATTTAGGCTTAATTCCCTTTATTCAAGACTGGATTCGCGCTGATCCCGAAGTGACCCGCCACGTGGTGACCTTGGGCCTGCCTGACATTTGGTACACCAGCAATCGTCTTCCCTTGCCGGAAGGCCTCTGGTATCGCGGCGTCAGCGACCGAACCCAACAGCATGCCGCACTCAACGCCGCGCCCATGCCGCAACTTCCCCCTGCTGAAACGGTTGAAAAAACGGATGACACCCTTCCCATCACGCTGAAGAAGTTCGATCAGTACACGCGCCGCCAACGTGGTTTTGTGGCGAATAACACCGCCTTCTACCTCGCAGACGCAGGCCGCTTAGAAGAGGCCTACACCCTCTTCCAACAGGTTTATGCCTACGATCCCGACAATGTCTCAGCCTTA
>JAFYMU010000160.1 GCA_017548245.1 Kiritimatiellia bacterium
GCACGCAGGTGCGTAATTTGACCGATAAGGCGGCCCAAAAGGGTTTGGAAGACATTCTTCGCCAACCCGGTAAGCGCGACTTGCACGTGATTAGCACCTTGGGTGACTTGCATATCCGCGTGACGAAGAAGGGTAAACCGCTCGTTTCGCGTGGTCGCTCCAAAGCAACGGCAGAGGCGGCGCCTGTGGCGATTCAAGAGGGGCATGACCATGTGAAGAAGCAACCGCTCACCTCGTTTGATGCGACGGCGCTCTTGCGTGTGCTCGGGTTGGCCGATCAGCGTGGTCAGATTAAACCCTCGATGCGCGGCAAGTATGACCAGGTGAATGCGTTGTTGCGTGCGGTGGAGCCGCTCTTGCCGGAACAGGCACCCGTGCAGTTTACGGTGGTGGATTGCGGTTGCGGTAAGGCCTATCTCACCTTGGCGTTGCATCGTTACTTGGTGTGCGCAAAGGGTTGGACCAAGGTGCGCATCATCGGTATTGATAAGAATTTGGACGTGGTGGAATCGGCTCGCGAGATGGCGAACGCCTTGGGTATTGGCGAAGAAGTCACCTTCCAGGCCTGCACCATTGATGCGGCAGAGTTGCCGAAGGAACCCGATTTGGTGATGAGCCTTCATGCGTGTGATACGGCCACGGATGATGCTTTGATTGCCGCTGTTAAGACTAAGGCGGCGGGAATTCTCTGCGTGCCGTGTTGCCAACATGAATTGCATCACGCCCTTGAAGAGGGCGGTGCGATGCGCGCAGTCTTGCGTCATGGTATTTTGCGCGAACGGTTGGCTGATTTGTTGACCGACACCTTCCGTGCGCAAGTCTTGCGCATTTGCGGTTATCGTGCTCGCATTATGGAATTTGTTTCGGCAGAAGCGACGGGTCGCAATATCTTGATTCGTGCCGAACGCGGCGTGCGTCCGGGTTTGGGTGAGGCGATTGCCGAATATGAAAATCTCTGCGATTTCTGGGGTGTCGAACCCTACATCGGCAAGGCCTTGGCTCCTCGCGAACAGGCTTGACGCAGGGCTGTCTACCACATAATGCAGGGGTAGGCCGCAAAGGTGATTGACTAGACTGTTAACCGTAAAGGTTTTATACTTTAACACTGATTTGAAAGACCAACAAGGAGTCCTAAAATGAAATTGAAAGCTGTATTGAGTTTTTGTGCCGCAATGGCAACCGCTGTGGTGATGGCTGCTGCTGATGCACCCGCAACCGAAGGCGCAGAATTGGGTAAGTGGACGATGGACATCGTCGCCGCGAAGGAATTGGCCGCGAAGACGGGCAAGCCGATGTTCTGGAACTTCACTGGTAGCGACTGGTGCGGTTGGTGCCAGTTGATGGACAAGAATGTCTTCTCCAAGGATGCATGGAAGGCCTATGCTCAGAAAAACTTGGTCTTGGTGTGGATTGACTTCCCCAAGAAGGCGGAACGCGTTCCTGAAGCTTATGCCGCTCGCAACCGTGAACTCGCCGAAAAGTATCAGGTGCAGGGTTTCCCCACCTACTTCGTCTTTGCCGCTGATGGCGAAACCGTGTTGGGTCAGCTCAGCGCCGATCCCGCTGCCAAGCCTGAAGATTTCGCAACCAAGGTCGATCGCGTGATTGCAAAGGCTTCGATTGAAACGTTGCTCTCTGCTGAAGATCTCGCCACGTGGACGGCGTTGAATGCAGAAGAGAAGGCCCTCAAGGAAGAAGTGACGGCTTTCCAGAAGCGCGTTCGTGAAGAAGGCAAGGCCTATGACGAAAAGCAGCGCGTGCTCACGGAAAAGCGTAACGTATTGCTCGACAAGGCAGTGAAGGCTGCTGTAAAGTAAGCCGCCGCGTAACGCGAAATGAACGCAAGAACAGACCGCATCGTTCATAAGAACGGTGCGGTTTTCTTTTATCCTCCGCGAAAAAGGGGTGAAAAATGTTAAAAAGAACTAAAAAGCGTTGATTTCACTGCTTTTCTTGCGAACGAAGGGGAGTGGGTGTGTTATACTAAATATGTTCAATGTTTTAATTGGAGTGCATAAAATGATTAATGTTGGCATCGTTGGGTGCGGCTATGTTGGCGGCGCACTGAAAGTTTGGCTGGAAGAGAACAATCCGAATGTCAAGGTGTTGGTCAGCGATCCTCCGAAGGGGATGAATGACGATTTAAGCACGGCCGATATCATTTTCCTCTCGATTCATGTGCCGACCGAAGATGATGGCACGCAAGATTTGACGTTGATGACGGACATCATCAAGGGCTTGCCGAAGGTCCCTGTCTTTGTTCGCACGACGATTCTTCCCGGCACCTCTGAAAAGCTCTCGAAGGAAACCGATCACCAGGTTTACTTCATGCCGGAATTCTTGACCGAACGCACGCACGTGGAAGATTTCAAGAAGCAGCCCATGGTCTTCACGGGTGAATTGGATCTCTTGACGCAGATCTTCATCGGCAAGACCTTCTGCTACATGACCTCCTTGGAAGCTGAAATCTGCAAGTACGCACACAACGTCTTTGGCGCCGTGAAGGTGACTTACTTCAACGCAATCGCCGACTATTGCCGTCGCCATGGCGCAGAATACAAGCGCGTCCACGCAGGTTGCTTGCTCTCGGGCTACATCAATGACACGCATACGCACGTGCCGGGCCCGGATGGTAAGTTCGGCTACGGTGGCAAGTGCTTCCCGAAGGATGTGAATGCCTTCGCAGAGCTCACCAAGGATTTGCCGTTGGGCAAGTTGCTGGCGCCGTTGCACGAATTGAACGTGGGTTTCCGCGGCTTCGAAGAACGTATCTAATTGAATCGTTATTCTCCTATGACCAAGGTACTCATTACTGGCGGCGCAGGTTTTCTCGGTGCGAACTTAGCGCGTCGGCTTGTAAAAGAGGGTTGCCAAGTCACGGTCTTGGATAATCTCTACACAGGACGTCTCTCCAATCTGGAGGGCGTCCCTGTTACTTTTATCCAACAAGATGTGCGCGAGCCAATCCCCGAAGCCGATTACGATGTGATTTACAACTTGGCGTGTCCCGCCTCGCCGCCGCACTACCAACGCGAATCGCTCTTTACGTTGCTCACGTGCATTGATGGCATGCGCAATGTGCTGGAATTGGCACGTCGTTGCAAGGCGATTGTGATTCATGCCTCAACGAGTGAAATCTATGGTGACCCCGAGGTGCATCCGCAGCCCGAACGTTATTGGGGCCACGTGAATACCCTCGGTATTCGCAGTTGCTATGACGAGGGGAAGCGTGTCGCGGAAACCTTGTCGTTGGAATATGCGCGTGCCTATGGCGTGGATGTGCGTTTGGTGCGCATCTTCAACACCTACGGTCCTTACATGGATCCTAAGGATGGTCGCGTGGTCTCCAACTTCATCCTGCAGGCCTTGAAGAACGAAGCTTTTACCCTCTTTGGCACAGGTGAGCAGACGCGTTCCTTCCAATTCGTAGATGACCTGATTGACGCCTTTGTCTTGTACGCCCAGAAGACCGCCGCCGAGTGTCGCGCCTTCTTCTCGGAAAAGGGTGTCACGTTGCCCGTTTTGAATGTGGGTAACCCGGGCGAATTTACGATGCGTGAGTTGGCAGAAACCATTCTGCGCCTCTTGCCCGACTGCACAAGTGCCATGACCTATGCCCCGTTGCCAGGGGATGATCCCAAACGTCGCCGCCCCGATAACACGTGGGCCAAGGACTTCTTAGGGTGGGCGCCACGCGTTCCGCTGGAAGAGGGCCTGAAGGCAACGATTGCTTACTTCCGCACCACGCTCTAACGGCGTGGTGGTTGCTTTTTACCGCGCATCGCGTTGGCTGATGATCGGCTCTGTTTTAGAATGTTGCACGCGGACTGCGTTAGGATAGGAGTGGTTCGACCATGAATCGAAATATTGCTTGTATTGGTGCAGGTTATATCGGCGGCCCAACGATGGCCGTGATTGCGCAGAAGAATCCCGATCGCAAGGTGATTGTGGCCGATATCTCCCAAGCGCGCATTGATGCATGGAATTCGGATGACTTGCCGATTTACGAACCCGGCTTGCAGGAGGTGGTCGCCTCTTGTCGTGGTAAGAATCTCTTCTTTACGACCGATGTTGCCGCCGCCATTCGCGAGTGCGATATCATCTTTGTGGGGGTCAATACACCCACCAAAACCTTTGGGGCAGGGGCGGGTTATGCCTCCAACTTGCAATACTGGGAGGCTGCCGCACGCACCATTCTAAAGGAAGCCAATGGCGACAAGATTGTGGTTGAAAAGTCCACCTTGCCCGTGCGAACCGCAGACTCGATGGCCGCCGTCTTGCACACGCACCGAGAATATACCTTTACAGTTCTCTCCAATCCCGAATTCTTGGCCGAGGGTTCCGCCATTAATGATTTGCTCAATCCCGACCGCGTTTTGATTGGTGGACCGCAGGACGAACAAGGAAAAGCGGCCATTGATGCCCTCGTGCAGGTCTACGCAACATGGGTGTCGCGTGATCGTATCTTGACGACCAATGTTTGGTCCAGTGAAATGTCCAAACTCGCTGCGAATGCGATGTTGGCGCAGCGCATCTCCTCGATCAATGCCTTTTCTGCCCTCTGTGAAGAGACCGGCGCGGATATTACCGAAGTGGCCAATGTCTTGGGGATGGACCACCGCATCGGAAAATACTTCTTGAAGGCGGGGCCGGGCTTTGGCGGTTCGTGCTTCAAGAAGGATGTCTTGAACCTCGTCTACCTCTGCCGTTCCTACGGTTTGCATGCGTGCGCCGACTATTGGGAACAGGTTGTTATCATGAACGATGCCCAACAAGAACGCATCGTGGAGCGAACCGTAAAGGCGCTCTTCAACACCCTCGCAGGCAAGCGCATGGCGCTCTTTGGGTTCGCCTTCAAAGCGAATACTGGCGATACTCGTGAAACGCCCGCCTTAACCGTAGCCAACCTTTTGGCAGAAGAACACGCGGACTTGGTCGTCACCGATCCCAAAGCCCTTGAGAATGCCGCCAAAGATTTGGCCCACTTGCCCAAGGTCACCTTCGAACCCGATCCCTATCTCGCCGCCACCAATGTCGACGCCATTCTGGTGATGACCGAATGGGACTGCTACAAGACGCTTGATTGGAAACAAATCTATGCCAACATGCGTCAACCCGCCCTCATCTTCGACACGCGCAATATTCTTGACCATGCCGAACTCAAACAAATCGGCTTCAAAGTCCTCGCCGTCGGCAAAATCATCTAACCCACATCGCCCCGCTGTACAGTGGGGCGATGCAGTTTTCCCCAACTCCGCCATCTTGAAAGGCTTTGGCAAGGTGCGGGATGCAATCCTGTCGTGTGTTTCTTACACTGCGGAGTGTTAAACCACAAGCACCACAGGTGATTTCACCTATTTTCGTGGGTACAAATCCACGGAAGCGGCATAAGCGTTGTGGTATTAAGCGTTCGTCATTTCAAAATCACAATGCCCTTGAATGCGCGATTCCACAGTCCCACCGCGCAACTTTCAACCAATAACCATCAACTAACAACAGCCCGTAAGGGTTCAATTCATCATTCATCATTCGTCATTCATCATTGGCAAACGCCGCCCTCCCGTTCCTCCA